>JBATYN010000001.1:0-5728 GCA_049674125.1 Pseudolabrys sp.
ACTCTTCCTTGCCGACCGCCATGTCCGGCGCATCGGGGTGCTTGATACCGACCATGTGGTAGCCCGCATCGACGTGATGCACTTCCCCGGTCACGCCACTCGCCATGTCTGAAAGGAAATACACCCCGGCTTTACCGACGTCCTCCAGCGTCACATTGCGACGCATTGGCGTATTATATTCGTTCCACTTCAGGATGTAGCGAAAATCACCGATGCCGGACGCCGCCAGCGTCTTGATCGGCCCGGAAGAGATAGCGTTGACCCGTATATTTTTGACACCAAGATCGGCGGCGAGATAGAGCACAGACGATTCAAGCGCGGCTTTGGCCAATCCCATAACATTATAATGCGGCATCCATTTCTCGGCGCCGTAATATGTGAGGGTCAGGAGCGAGCCGCCTTTGGTCATCAATTTTTCGGCGCGCTGCGCGATGGCTGTAAACGAATAGCAGCTCACCAGCATCGTCTTAACGAAATTGTCCTCGGTTGTGTCGACATAGCGTCCGTCGAGCTGGTCTCTGTCGGAAAACGCGATCGCGTGCAGCACAAAATCGAGCGAGCCCCAGGCTGATTTAACGGCTGCGAACACGGCGTCGATGCTTGCCGGCTCGGTGACATCGCAATGGCCAACAACGAGGCCATCGACTTCCTCGGCTAGCGGCTCGACCCGCTTCTTCAAAGCGTCGCCCTGGTAGGTGAAAGCGAGGTCGGCGCCGTGGTCCCGGCACGCACGGGCGATGCCCCAGGCGATCGAGCGGTTGTTGGCCACGCCCATGATCAGCCCGCGTTTACCGCGCATCACACCCGAAATTTCCGGCATTAAGCCTACCTTTTTTGACCGGTGAAGGCCGGCCGCCTCGTATGGCACAGGGACTTTTGCCCATCAAGCAAAGCACCTGTTGTTGAAGCAAAGCATCTGTGGTGCGGTTTGTCGTTGTTATTTCAATTCATTTTCGGGAATATGTGGCCGGTCGGCGGGGTTTTTTCTGACAATCGACGATGAAGGCGGTGCGGTCAGCTGGACCTCTGGGCACTTCGCCGTCTGCGCTGAATGTAAAAAGGAGCAGTATTGGGCACGTTTCGGCAAAACGTTGAGGCGACGATCCCGGCGCTCCGCCGCTATGCACGGGCCCTGACGCGCGATGCCGACATCGCCGACGATCTGGTGCAAGACACGCTGGTGCGCGCCCTGCGCTCGGAGCACTTATTTCATGGTGGCGACGTGCGCAGCTGGCTGTACACGATCCTCACCAACCTCAATCGCAATCGGCTGCGGTCGCTTGCGCGGCGGCCGACATTGTCGTCGATCGAAGATAACGATGCTCCCGATCTTGCCGGGCCGGAAGCAGGCGGACGCGATATCGAACGCGCGCTCGCAACGCTGGTGGAGGACCAGCGCAACGCCTTGCTCTTGGTGGTGCTGGAAGGGCTTAGCTACCGCGAAGTAGCCGAGGTGCAAGGTGTGCCAATTGGCACTGTGATGTCGCGTCTGGCGCGTGCGCGCGTACAGATCAAAAGCTATCTCGACGGCGAGCGCCCCGCGCTGCGCCGCGTGAAATGAGAGAAAGAGCGTGAAATGAGAGAAAGAGAGAGAAGGTGAACCCATGATCGATCGCGATTCACCCGTGACCGAGGATGAACTGCACGCTTATATCGACGGCGAATTGCCAGCCGACCGGAAAGAGGCGATAGCCAATTGGCTTGCCGATCATCCGGAACAGGCCGCGTTGGTTGCATCCTGGCGGGCACAATCCGAGGGCATTCGCGCACGGTACGGCGCCGTCGGTGAAGAGCCGGTACCTGAACGGCTCAAGCTCGAGCAAGTACTCAACCATGACCGAAAGAATGGACGGTCGTGGGCTGCGACGGCTGCGGCCGCGGCTATTGTGGCTTTTATGCTCGGTGGCGGCACGGGCTGGGTGGCACGCGGCGCGTCCGTTGGAGCACCCACAGGCTTCGACGTCATCGCCAGCGAAGCGCTCGATGCCTACAAGCTATACGTCGTCGAGGTCCGCCATCCCGTCGAAGTGCCGGGCAGTGAGCGCGCACATATGACACAATGGCTGTCGAAGCGGCTGGGCGAGGATTTGCGCGTTCCCGACTTGCAGGCGATCGGGCTCAAACTTGTCGGCGGCCGGCTGCTTCCCGGCCCGACCGGCGCGGCGGCTTTCTACATGTATGAGAGCGCGTCCGGTGAGCGCTTTACGATCTATTGCGCCAAGGCGGGCGTGCCACAAACGGCGCTGCGCTACACCAGCGAAGAGCAATTCGCGGCGTTCTACTGGGTCGACGACAAGATCGCTTATGTCGTGAGTGGCCCTGCAGACCGTGAGCGGCTCGAATCGGTGACCAAATCGGTCTACGAACAGACCGACAAAAGCGCAGGGAAGAAGTCGTAATGGCGCGTCAGTCGAGGCCGTCACGCGGGTCGTAAGGCTTCTTCTCGCGCCACGTCTTCATCAGTTCTTTGAATTCGTCATCGACGCGTTCAGGCAACACGACACGTACGGTGGCGAGCAGGTCGCCGGCGCCGCTTTTCGCCTTGAGCCCTTTGCCCTTGAGACGGAATGTGCGTCCGGAGTTGGTGCCGGCGGGGATTGCCAGCTCCACCGCGCCATCGAGCGTGGGGACACGCACCTTGCCGCCAAGCACGGCCTCGTAGAGCGTGATCGGCAATTCGAGCCGCAGATCCGTGCCATCCGGCTTGAATACCGGATGCGGCGCGACGTTGATCGTGATCAGCGCATCGCCTGCTTTGCCGGTCGCACTTGGCCAGCCCTGACCTTTCAGGCGAATTTGTTGTCCACTTGCGATCCCGGCCGGAATTTTGACCTCGACATCCTTGCCCGTCGGCAAATGCACGCGCGTTTTAGTGCCTTTGGCTGCATCGGCCAGCGTGATCGTGAGCGACGCATGGAGGTCTTGCCCGCCGGCCGGGGCACCGAATTCCTCGGTCTCGAACTGCGGACCAAATCCACGCGTAGCGCCGGCACGACCGCCGAACATTCCGCGGAGCAGATCCTCAAATCCACCGGTGCGGCCGCCGGGGCCAGCGCCGCCGCTCGAACGGCGAAAGCCGTCAGGCCCGAAACTGAAGCTCTCAAAATGAGTGCCGTCGCCACCCGGATGAAATCCGCCGCCACCGCCCGGCTGTGCGCCGAAACCTTCAAAGCCCTGGAAGCGTGGCTTGCCCTCGGCATCGATCTCGCCGCGGTCGAACGCCTTGCGCTTGTCGGCGTCGCCGGCGATCTCGTAGGCGGCGTTGAGCTCGGCAAAGCGCGAGGCCGCCTTCGGGTCGTGCTTGTTGGCGTCGGGATGCAGCTTCTTCGCGAGGCGGCGATAGGCACTCTTGATGTCGGCTTCGCTCGCACCCTTGGAAACCCCCAGTACGTCGTAGGGGTCGCGCATCGTATGCAAACTCCTGTGAAATCCCCTGCCTGCCGGCCGATCCCGGCAGTCTAGTCTTCAATGTGGGGTCGAAACACCGTCGATGCAACGCGGCTCTAAAACTCCGCACATTCCGCCACAACCTGGGTCCCGGCGCTCGCGCAGAATAGAATGCGGTATGACGTGGAATAGAACTACGAACGCTTCCACGGCTTGAGCGCGCGCACTTCCCACGCGCCCTGCTCTTGCTTGCAGGCCTCGCCTTGCACCCAGTTCTGCGAATTGCCAGTGACGAAGCTCGCGAGGAAATCCCGGCAGGTCTGGCCATCCATGGTATATGCCGATGCGATCGGCGTGACGGTGCCGCGTGTGCCGGTGCCCGGATTTTCCCACGGCATGCTGGTGTCTTTTTCACCGCGGCTGAGCAGCGCACTGGCGGCGGCCCGCGCATAAGCGAGGTCGGCGGCTGGCGGCATTTGGGCCGCGTCCTTGCTTCCGGGCGGCGGGGTGACCGACCCTGTCCGTTCGGATTTGGTATCGCCGAACAGCGAATCCAATTGGCCGGACATGCTGCAGCCGCCGAGTGTGAGCGTCAGCGCTCCGGCAGCACCCAGGGCGCGCCATAGGCGCGGACGCATGCATCCATTATAAAGGCGGCAATATTGACGAGCTTCAGTACCGGCCACGCAAAGTACCCCAGCAGATGTCCGACACGGCACCGATTCAACACCAGAGTTGGTTAACGAGTGGTGATTTCACCGCCGCCGATGAGCCTTTTCGACTATTTACTGCCTGGCTGACGGAAGCAACCGCCTCCGAGCCCCGCGATCCGACCGCCATGACGCTCGCCACCGTCGATGCCGACGGCCTGCCAAATGCCCGCATGGTGCTGTTGAAAGGCGCCGATGAGCGGGGATTCGTCTTCTATACCAATATGGACAGCCAAAAAGGGCAGGAATTGGATGCCCGGCCAAAGGCCGCCTTGGTCTTCTATTGGAAGTCCGCAAACCGGCAGGTGCGCTTGCGCGGCAATGTCGAGCGGGTCACCGACGCGGAAGCCGACGCCTATTTCGCCTCCCGCCCGAAACAGGCGCAAATTGGCGCCTGGGCCAGCAAGCAATCGGCGCCGCTGGAAAGCCGTCTCGCCTTCGAGAAGGCGGTCGCGGTTTACGCCGCCAAATACGCCATCGGCGAGGTGCCACGTCCGCCCAATTGGTCCGGCTACCGGATTGTCCCGCTCTCGATCGAGTTCTGGCAGGAGCGGCCTTTTCGCCTGCACGACCGCATCTTGTTCAAGCGCGACGCGATGGGCGCGCCGTGGAACAAGACGCGGCTTTATCCGTAAGCTAGCATCGGCCCAACCGATTGATCGCACGCTAGAACCATTCCAGGAACGATGCCGAACACGCCGTCGAACCAGCCGCGCCGAACTTTGCTTCTTACCGGGGCAAGCCGCGGCATTGGCCATGCAACGGTCAAACGCTTTTCCGCCGCCGGCTGGCGCGTCATCACCTGTTCGCGGCATCCGTTTCCGGAGAATTGCCCTTGGGACGCCGGACCGGAAGATCACATCCAGGTCGACCTCGCCGATGAAGCCAATACGCTGGCGGCAATCGAGGAGATCCGCGGACGACTCGACAGCCGCGAACTGCACGCGCTGGTCAACAACGCCGCAATTTCGCCCAAGGCCACAGCCGGCAAGCGGCTCGGCTCACTCGATACGACGATCGACGTCTGGCACCACGTTTTCCAGGTGAACTTCTTCGCGCCGATCATGCTGGCGCGCGGCCTCGTGAATGAACTCGAGGCGGTCAAAGGCTCGGTAGTGAACGTGACCTCGATTGCCGGTTCACGCGTTCATCCCTTCGCCGGCGCAGCTTACGCGACTTCGAAGGCTGCGCTTGCCTCGCTGACGCGCGAGATGGCGTCCGACTTCGGCCGCCTCGGCATCCGCGTCAACGCCATCGCGCCGGGCGAGATTGACACGCCAATTCTGTCGCCCGGGACGGAGAAGATCGTCGAGCACATCCCGATGCAACGGCTCGGCACACCGGATGAAGTCGCCAAGATTATTTATGTGCTGTGCACTGACACGAGTTCTTACGTGAACGGCGCCGAAATCCACATCAACGGCGGCCAGCACGTGTGAGGCGGCAGGTTAGCGACCTTGCAAAACCAAAAGACGTGGATGGCACCTGAAGTCGGGCTTGCCCGACTTCCGCATAAACGGATCGCAAGTCGGATATATCCGACTTGCGATGACAAACCCGGCCATGACGCGTGCTCGTATGGCGCGATGTTGCCTATTCTCCGCGCGTCCCCGCACCCGGGTCCGGCTTCG
>JBATYN010000002.1:0-2829 GCA_049674125.1 Pseudolabrys sp.
AGCTCAGTAATTATGAATTCAATCAATACGGCTCAGGGAACATTACGGATCCCCGCGATAATGCCGTTGCCGGCGCTTACAAATTTGCCACGGAGGCTTTGCTTTTTGAGTTCGGGACCGGCAGGAAACCAACTTTCAGTGACCTGTACTTGATTCATCAACAAGGATGGCAGGGAGCTGCACAACACGTCAGCCACCCGAAGCGCATCGCCTGGAAATCCATGTGCGCCACTGATGAAGGCAAAGAAAAGGGTGAACGATGGTGCAAACTAGCTATCTGGCGCAATACACTTCCCGCTATCAAACACGTTTGGAAATCAGTTGATAAGCTAACCTCCGGCGCGTTTGTGGGCATGTGGCAACAGCGCGTTGACGAACTGTATTCGCACTATTCCGTAGTGATTACGAAGAATTGAGACGCGTCCACGCGTGCCGATGTCCGCTTTGCGTTCAAAGCGGACATGTGCCGCAGCGTTTATCGAATATTGGAATCATATTGACTGACATGCACGCGAAGAGCGCGAGCGACGCGCGAAGGGCTCGTCCCCAGATTAGGCACAACGACAAGGCGGTCGATCTCGCCCCTCAAATAGGCGTTCAGAAACTTTTGATAGTCCTTGAAGGACACGCATCCATTCGACTGGCCGTTAGGGCCCAGCATGTACGTATGCGCAAGCATACCGGCTCGACCGAACATCTTGTCGTCGTCGACCGGATTAAGGCGAATGGCTCTGACGCCATGGAAAGGCTGCGCTCGCAAGGTGAGGTCATACACATTCGGCGGTGTCGGACCGCGCATCCTGATGTCGACGTACCGGGGGTTGTCCAGCTTGTCGCCCAGTCCTGAATGCGCCTCCAGCTTTTCTCCATTGGGCAAATAGACGATGCGTGCGGAAATGTCATAAACCGCTGCGCGGCTGCCGAGATCGGGCAACGGCAATGACTTGTCGTGAACTTGCTGCAGAGAAACACTCTTCTCGGGGACGGATTTCACCGGCGGTGCAGCCGCTGTGATCTGCCGAGCGGTCTGGGCGATGGGGAGACGAGCTATTTCATGCTTCGCTGGCTGTGGTCGTGGGAGCGGAACGCTACTTACCAATTTGGCGATGAGTTTCGGCGCTAGAGGCAGGGTGGCGGGTGCTGAAAAAACTCGAGTCGCGGCGGGAGCCAGTTCGGCGACACGCGTTAATTCGGGGGCACGGGCGATGTCAGGCCTCGCTTGCCTAGGTGGTACCTCCGACGGATGCGGCGGCGGAGACACGTTGTTCGCGCGCTCAATGGGGCGCCGCGGCGTAAGCAACACGACGCCGGCAGGCGCGGAAGCTGCCGCGCGAGCCCATCTGACTTCAAAGGTCACATCGGGAGCATCGGCAGGACCGGTCGAAACTTGGGCCGACCCTGATACATTGGCAGTTCCGACCAGGGGTAGGTCGTATTTTGCGATAGCAAGTGTCCACGGCCCAATTGGCGCCATCCCAGCGGCAGGCTTGGTGGAGAGCGTGGCGGAAATGATCCACGTGGCAACCACCGTGATAGAGGTGGCCAGCGCGCATGCGGCCGCTACAGCCCCGACGCCAATAACGGCGACGCGAATTATCGACCGATAATCGCCGAAAGGGAATACACGACCGTCGAACGAAGTGACGTTATATAACGTCGCGGTCGCATCCGTCATAATCTACGCTACTCAAACTAGGTTGCTTACATTGACGTCAGTTCGCGCCGGTTGAAGCACTTCGACGGGGCTTCATCGCTTGAAAGATGCGGGCTCTGGTCCTGTCGGCCGCCCCAGACAGTTGATGATGCAGACACCATGCAGGGATTAAAGTTAAGCGGCTGTAAACAGCCGCTGGCGTGAGCAAAAATCTCGTTTCATGGGTCGCGTATCGAATGTCCGCTTTGGGTCATAAGCGGACATTTGCAGCGCAAAAAGGGATGTCTGCTTTACCCCCAAAAGCGGACGGTGCAACTCAGCATGTCCGCTTTGTGCCAATAGCGGACATCGGTGGACCTACTTGGATCGCATGTTAACGGTTCTCTTTTTTGTGCTCAGCTCGGAGCGAATAGCATCTTGAGGAGCATTCGTTTTGGCATACAAATTGTCGTCGTGAACCGGCGGGACTTACATCGCAAGAGGTTTGGCATTCCTCCTCGCATGTCGCGTGATGTTTATTCGGTTCAGCTGCGAGCAAGAGCAAAGCACTAAGAGCGATTGTAGTCCTTTTCATAGTGGCCTCCCCGGCGGTCTTTGGTTATGCGGTTTGACCTTTTCTGAGATCTGCCCCCGACTTTTTCGACACCAATACTCTCTCGATTCACTTAGACGAGCGACTAAGGCCCGACGCGAAAGCTAAAGTCGCCCTGGGTGCGATGCGTATCGACCGACAGTACGTGCCACAAAACCTTGTATGTTCCTTTGGGCAACGTCTTGAGTGGTATCCGCATCTGCGTGCGATCGCCGACAACGGTGGCCTTGCCACCCGTCACAGACGCACCCTGCTCATTGCGCACTTCGATCGAGCTGAACGCCGGTTCCAGCTTTTGCGTGAACCAGAGCACCACTTCCTTCGGTGCAGTAGCTACCGTGTTTCCGACCCTTGGCGAGGCGTGATCTAGGAAAGCATGAGCCACGGCCAACGTCGGAATAGCGCAAAGGAGAACCACGAAAACGAAACTACGAAGGAATTTGCGCATAGCGGGTTGTCTCCTGGCTCATCGAATGTTGAATTTGATGGGAACTGTGAACTCGAAAGTGTCGCCCGGCATATTCGGTGGTGGCGGCGGAAACGGCTGTGCGCGTTGGACGGTGGCGATTGTCTCCTGATCCAG
>JBATYN010000003.1:0-12459 GCA_049674125.1 Pseudolabrys sp.
GACCGAAATTGTTGCCGATCACCACGTCTAGCTTGGGCAAGTCCGCCATGGCAGTCCTCCCGATAATTGCACGTGCGAGGCTATGAGTGCGCCAGCACCTGCGGATTGACGCAATTCGGCGGCGTGCGGCCGTCGATGAGCGCCTGGATATTGTCCACTACAATATTTGCCATTTGTTCGCGTATTTCCCTCACGGCGCTGCCGAGATGAGGCGTTAGCACGACATTCTGTAGCGTTTTAAATGCGGGCGGCACATTTGGCTCATGCTCAAACACATCCAGCGCCGCACCCGCGATCTGCTTTTTCTTCAGCGCGCGCAGCAGTGCCTTCTCGTCGATAATCGCGCCGCGCGCGGTATTGATGATGAAGGCGGTCGGCTTCATCAGTGCGAATTGCTTGTCCGAGATCATGTGCCGCGTTTCGTCGTTGAGCGGCGGATGCAGCGAGACGAAGTCGGCCTGGACCAGAAGCTGGTCAAGCGTGACGTGCTCAATGCCAAGCTCGCGTTCGGCCTCGTACTTTCGTCGTGGCCCCCAATAGATGATTTTCATCCCGAACCCGCGCGCGCGCCGCGCGGTGGCCTGGCCAATACGGCCTGCACCCACGAGACCGAGAGTCTTGCCGTACACAAAGCTGCCGGCGAGATGACTGGATTGTGAACCCGGGAATTTGCCGGATCGCAGCAACCGCGCGCCTTCACCCATACGGCGGGCCACCGCAATCATCAGCCCGAAATGGATGTCGGCTGTCGCCTCCGCCACGATCGGCGGCACAACGGTCACCGGAATGCCGCGTTTGGTTGCGTCGGCGACATCGATATTGTCCGGGGTGATCGACATCGAGCAAACCGCGCGCAATTTCGGATTGGCAGCAAGCACCGCACGATCGATGCGGTCATGCAGCAGCGCAAACAAGATGTCGCACTTCTTTACCCCGGCAATCAGCTTGGGCTTGGAGATGACCTTGCTTGAATCCGTGTTGATCTTGACATTTGCGATAACGCGCAAGCGTTCCAGTGCGCTGGACGCAATCGGCTGACTGACAAAGACGCGCGGTTTGGCCATCACCGCTGCCACCGCACGATACCGGCGACGCCATCGACCGCGCACTGAACGCCGTCGGGAATCTTGCGGGTGGCATCAAGAACGCCGAGCACCATCGGAATGCCGCGCTCGCGCGCAAGCGAAGCCAGATGTGACGTCGAGCCGCCAAGCTCGGCGACGACGCCGGAGACACGCGAGAGGATATGGCTGAGTGCCGGCCCGGCCACACGCGTGACCAATATGTCCCCCGGCGCAACACGCGAGAGCTCGCATTCGCAGTTTACCACCACGGCACGGCCGGATCCCCAGCCGATGCCTGCAGGATGGCCGTTGAGACCCGGATGCTGCAACCAGATTTGGTCCGGCACGATGGCTGGTTCCATATGAAGAGGACGCGATTGCAAAAGTTTGAAGCCGCCCTCGTCCATTGCCCATTCGATCTCGACCGGACCGCCGGCGAGCTGTTCGCATTTGCGCAGTAGACGGCCGAGAGCGACGGCTTCGCCGGCCGAGAGGCATGGTTCACTGACAAGATTGTCGGGCACGAGCTGCGGCGCCGAAACGCCATGCTCACAGGTATCGCGATGGCTCTTCCGCCCTGCTTCGACGGTCCGCAGAAAGCCGGATTTGCTCAGCACAATGCGGTCGGGCACGACCTCGCCTTGCGCGATTGCAGAGCCGAGGCCCCACGTCGCCGAGATCAGCATTTGTCCTTCTGCGGTCTCGCTCAAACCACCGCCGGACGCCCGCGCCGAGACCAGCGGCTGAATCAGAATGCCCATGGCGGTGTCGGCAGGCGAGAGACCGTGGTTATCCATGTAACGGCGCGCGTGCGAGGTCCACAGCGCCGCCCAGCAGGCGCGCACCGCAGTCAGGAATTCGGTTTCGTCGGAAAGGCCAAGGAAACTTTCGAACTGTCCGGCAAAATTTGCGCCCTTGCGATCTTCGATCAGCGCCGATGAGCGCACAACGCCGAGCGGAGATATCTCGCGCTGCTTGCGCCAGGCGGTAAGCAAAGGCTCAAGGATTTCGGATGCGATCGGCTTTTCGTAAAGCGCCAGCCTGATCTGAATCGAAGCACGACGCGAGTTCGGCAGGTCAGCCTCGCGATATTGCCGCAGCATGTCGTCGACACCGAGGTGGCGCAGCTGATGATGATAGGCAGCGGCCGTCAGCGCGAACCCGCCGGGTGTCGGTAGGCCGGCTTGCGTCAAACCGGCCAGATTTGCGGCCTTTGGCCCGACCTGCTCGGGATCGGCGGCAGCAGGGTCGCTGAGCGGAAGAATGAAAGAAGCCATCGCGATCGCTCTGATTTCTCTGCTGTCGTGGCCGGGCTTGTCCCCGCCATCTCGCTTAGGAGGGCACAGCTTGCGGCTCGAGATCCCCGGGTTTCGCCTTCGGCTCTCCCGGGGATGACTTCGGCGTCGCCGAAGTCATTTCACGTGATCGCCATAACCCGGCAGCGGATCGACAACGGTGATCTGCTTCACGGGGAAGTTCGACACGATCTCGATCTCGTTCTTTTTCACGATCAGCATTTCCTCGATGCGCACACCGTAACGGAAACGCTTGCCGTGCTGGGTCTCGAGCGCGAAGGTCATGCCTTCCTGGATATCGACCGGATGGTCGAGCGACCAGATGCGCGAGATCACCGGTGGGTCGTATTGTGCGAGACCGAGGCCATGTCCCCACAGATTGGCGGCCGCCTGATCCTCATCCTCGTAGCCCCACGTTTCCATTGCCGAGGGCCACTTGAGCGCGATGTCGCGCGTTGTCGCACCGACTTTCACCGCACCGATTGAATCGTAAAGCCACTCAAGCGCGGTGGCGTAAGTGTCCTTCTGCTCCTTCGACGGCTCCTTGCCGACGCAATACGTGCGGTAATAGCAAGATTTGTATCCGTTCCACGTCAGCGCGGCCAAATCCATGAACACGATATCTCCGGGCTGGATGATGCGGTCGGAGAAATTGCGCCAATTCGGCCAGGTGTTCGGGCCGGACGACACGATCACGTCTTCGACGTCTTCCATGCCCGGGATGTTGTAGAGATATTCCATCAGATGCGCGGTCACCTGGTTTTCGGTAATGCCGGGGCGCAGGAATTTCATGCACTCCCAGTGAGTCGCATCGCCGATCGCGCCGACGATACGGAAGCATTCCTGCTCGTCGAGGCTTTTGACTGCGCGCGCTTCCATCATCGGGGTCATGCCGTCGACCCAGTTGATGTTGTTCTCCTTGAAGATGTTGATCATGTTGATGTCGATGAAGTCGACGCCGAGCTTTTGTCCGGCGACGCCGTTGTCCTTCATCGCTTGCAACACAGCTTTCGTGAATTTATTGACTTGCTGGGTCGAGGCGGGGCCCGCAGCACCTTTGATCCACGCGAAGGAGTGACGCACGTTCTCCTTCGGGATCCACGGCGAGTGACGCTCAATCTGGAAGCCAAGATCGCCTTGCTCAAACAATATCGGGCGACCGTCGCCGCACAGCATGGCGTAGCGCAGGCCCGGCTTGAGGCGATTCCAGCCCGGCGTGAGCGTCCCGGTGATGTAGCGCACGTTCTCGTCGTACATGCAGAGCATGGCGCCAAGGCCGTGCTTTTTCATCATCGTGCGCGCGCGCTCGATGCGGTACTCACGCAGCCGGTCCCAGTTGACCCGCTGCTGCCAATCCACGCCGGCAATGCCGAAATTCGCTCCCATGGCCGTCCCTCCCGACCGGCGCGTTGTCGCGCCCGTTGCTCCTTGGCCTAAATCCTAAGCCGGTTGGCACGTAAAGAAGAAATAATATATTCTGCGTCTGGCCATTAGATTTTCTAATGCCACGATTTTCGGGGGGGGTTATGGCGAATATCCCGCTGCGGCAAATCCGCGCCGTTATTGCGGTTTGTGAAGAGGGGTCCTTCACCCGCGCGGCCCAACGCGAGAATGCTACTCAGTCCGGCATTTCGCAGCATGTGGCCGCCGTCGAACGAACGCTCAAGGTCAAATTATTCGAACGGACCACCGGCGGGGTGACCCCGACCCCGGCGGGCCTTCGCTACTACAAGCGCTGCGTGGAGGCGGTCGGAACGCTCGAACACGCGGCCGAGGAAGCGCGCGCGCTCGCAGGGGAAGTCACGGGCGACCTTCGCATCGGCCTGATGCCGACCTTCACGCGCGCCGTCCTGGCGCCCGTGCTCGACGACTTCGTTCCGCGCTGTCCGGAAGTGCGGCTCCACATCGTCGAAGGCTACAGCGGAATGCTGACCGAGATGGTGCTGGATGACAAACTCGATTTTGCGGTGGTGCCAGCCTACGAAGGCACCGTCGGACTGAGATCGCGGCTATTGGTTCGCGACCGTGAAATGCTGATCTCCGGGCCGCGCCGCAGCTTTACGCCATTGTCGTCGGTGCGACTCGCCGACTGCACGCCACTGAAATTCGTGGTGCCAGGACCGGACAATACGCGGCGACGCAACCTTGAAACTTACTTCCACACCCATGGAGTCGAAGTCGCGGCCATGCTTGAGATGGACGCAATGATTGCCACGCTCGAATTTGTTGCCCGTTCCGACTGGGTAACCATTTTACCGAGCGTGATATCGGTGAACGACATCGGCCGCGGCGAAATGGTCGTCAACCCGATTACGAGCCCCGAGCTGCACGCCGAATTCGTGGTGATCCAACCGACACGGCGCACGCTGTCAACGCAAGCGCGGATGTTTCTGCAACGCTTCGAGGCGGAAGTCGCGCACATTCATGACGTGTGGGATGAAGCGATCGCGCGGCCGGCGAAGCGCAAGGCGACGGCATAGTTCCTGTCGTGCAATTATTTCGGTACGCGGCCCTTTACCGCATTCGCGCGCGCACTGTAGGTGATGCGTCCAGCACTATCCGACGGCAGCTTGGCGCGCACGCGCGACTTGAGCACCTCGACGTCGGCCACCGGCATGGCGGCGATTGTCGGGGCTATGCTCGGCCCCAGCGTGGACGTTGCCCAAAATACATCGAAATCGGGAAAGGTTCGTTCGACAGTAATTTCCCTCGTCTCTACGGTTTCGAGGCCTGCGCCCGTCCACAACTCCTGTAGCGCGTCCATCCGCGACGCAGTCGCGCTTGGCGGATAAGGCACCTTTAGCCCTAGCGCCCGCATTTCGACCTGGACCTGGTTCCAGGGAAAGCCGCCGCCAAACATGTCCCAGGCATAGGCCGCGACGACGCCGCCGGGCCGGACGACGCGTACCATCTCGGCCACGCCTTTCACGGGATCGGGAACGAAGAAAATTACCAGGGCCATGGTCGCCGCGTCGAACTGGTCATCGCCAAACGGCAGCGCCATGGCGTCGCCCTGCTGAAATTTGGCGACGTTTGCTTTGTGGCGTTCACGGGCAAAGGCCAGTTGCGCCGGAGAGGGATCAATGCCCTGCACTTCGGCGGGCACGTAGCGCTCAACCAGAAGCTCGGTGAAAGCACCGTTGCCACAGCCGATGTCGATGCAGCGCAAGCCAGACGGCAGCTTGAGCCAATCGAGGAACACCTCGCCGGCCAGCCGGCTCCAGACGCCCATCACGCGCTCATAGGCGGCGCCATCGTCGAAGCGGAATTGAGGCTCGGCCATGCGTAATTATACCGCCATCCAGGCGCCCTTAGCATCAACCGATTTAAAGACTGCCTCCAGTGCCGCAGCTGTCTGCAGAATGCCGGCGGGCGGAATCGGAAACACCCCCTGCCCGAGTATCGCTTTGGCGAAGTAATCGAGGTTGCGGCCGAGGTGGTTGTCCGCAGGCCGGTCGATCACCTCGGGTTCCTTGCCCGCGCGGCGAACAATCGCGCGCGTTTCGCTCACGCTCTCTGCCCAGCAATGCTCGCCGAAAATCGCAATACGCCAGACGAACGGAGTTTTCATGGTGGCCGCCAATGTTCCGGTGGCACCGTTTTCAAATTCGATCAGCGCCGATGTGGTATCGCCGGTCGTGAGCTTGAGCACACGCGCGCTCGACAAGGCGCTGATGCGCTTCATCGGCCCCACCGTATCGCGAAAGCAATCGAGCACATGAATGCCCATACCGGTCATGCCGCCGGCACGGCTTTCTTCCGCACGCAGGCGCCAGCTGTCGGCCGGATAATCTGCCAGCCAGTCGTGGCTGTAATTACCTTCCGCATGCATGATCGTGCCAAAGGCGCCGGCTTCCTTGAGCTCTGCGAGCACACGCATCGACGGCATCAGACGAAAATGGTGGCCGACCGCAATCACGATGCCGGCGCGTTCGCATGCATCGAGCGCGGCGCGCGCGTCTGCTTTGCTGAGCGCAAATGGCTTTTCACAATAAATGTGCTTGCCCATCGCAGCGATTGCCTCCACCTGTGCGCGATGCTTGGTGTGTGGTGTAGCTAGGACCACGGCCTGAATCGATTTATCGCTCAGTACATCGTCGATCGACGTACTGAGCGTAATTTTATGCTCACCGGCGAAGTCCCGCACCGCATCAGGTTCAAGCGTAATCCCGCGAACGAAACGCAGCGGCGCGCCGAAATCGGCCGCCGCTTTCACCAGGGTTTTGCCCCACCAGCCGAGGCCGACTATCGCAGTATTTATCATGCAGAATCGGCTACGCCGCGGCCGGCGCGCCCGGCTGCTTCAGCGGGTGTGCGCGCGCGAAGGCGTCATTCTTCATGCAGGCCGTGGCGATGCGGCCAACGGTCGGATATGGCGCCAAGTCGACTTTAAAGAAATTTGCACCGGCGACCTGACTGGCGAGGCAGATATCTGCGATGGTGATCTGCTCTCCCTGGCAATAGGTGCCCGTTTCCTTTTCAGTCGATAGATGTTCTTCCAACGCAGCCAGCGCGGCCCGGTGCCAATGCTGGGCCCATTTCATGACACCCGCCTCATCGACCTTGAACTCTTGCGCAAGATATTCGCGCACGCGCGGCACGATCAGCGGATGTGAATCGCAAGCTACAATCTGCGACAGTCCGCGGACGCGCGCGCGGGCCTTCGGCTCCTTCGGCATCAGCGGTGGATTTGGATGCGTCTCGTCGAGATACTCGATGATCGCCAATGACTCGAACAATGCCGGGCCGCCGCCGTCGACGAGTGCCGGGATCGCCATCATTGGATTGACCGTGCGGAACTCGGGATCGCGCTGGTGGCCTTTCAATATGTTAACCTCAATCACCTCGGGCGTGAGTCCCTTGAGGTTGCACGCTATACGTACGCGGTAAGTCGCCAGCGACCGCCAGAATGAAAAAAGCTTCACGATGACCTCCTTGAGATTGTTGTCCGGTGCTTATTTTTTGGCGCCGCCCGGATCTGCTTTCAGTCCGGCCGCTTCGATTCCGGTGACCGCGATGATCTCGTCATTGTCGCCGGTGTCTCCGGAAATTCCGATCGCACCGAGCACGCGATTGTCGGCGCTTCGGATCAGCACGCCGCCCGGATTCGGAACCAGCCGTCCGCCGCTCGCCGCGGCGATCGCGGTTAGGAAGTTTGGATTCTGCGCGGCACGCTCCATCATCGTGCGCGAGCCCCAGCCCATGCCGAGCGCGCCATAGGCTTTGCCGACGGCCACTTCGAAGCGGATGATGCCTGACCCATCTTCACGCTTGGCGCAGACAAGGTGGCCTCCGGTGTCGAGCACAACCACCGTCTGCGGCATTTGCTTGAGTTCTCGTGCTTTTTTCAACGTGGCATCGACAATGTTCGAAGCCTGAGCAAGCGTCACAGACATACTCAACTCCTCAATTTTTACGCATGATCTTTTCCGAAAACCGGGTCCCACTTTTCGGGATCATGCGCCAGATTTCTTCCGGTTGGCCCAATAGACCGACATACGCGAGCCGTCGCCGCCACCAAAGCCGTGTTTGGTCGCGTCCTCGAAGCCCGCGAGTGCCGCTTTGGTGACGAACATATCTGCGCCACCGGCCTCACCGGTTTCGACCATCGTGCGCAGATCCTTCACGCCGTTTGCAATGCTGAATGTCGTTGGCCCGGGGTCGCGTCCCTCGAACATGGTGACGATCATGTCGGCGCGGTTCTTCAGTGCCGGATTGGCGCCGTTGGTATCGACGAACAGATCGAGCAGCCGTTTCGGTTCCCAGCCCGCCGCACGCGCGATGGCGAAAGCCTCGCCGTAGGCCTGCCATGCCACCATCAACGGCAAGTTGATCGCAAGCTTCATCGACGCACCGGTGCCGACCCGACCGCAATGTTCGAGCCGCCGGCAGAGTTGATCGAGAATCGGCTTGGCGCGAGCGGCGTCGGCGGGCTCCGCTCCCATCAGGCCGAGCAATTTGCCTTGACGTGCCGGTGCGGTTGAGCCGCCAACCGGGCATTCCACCATCGCTGCACCCTTCGCGCGCACCTTGGGCGCAAGCGCAAGCGGCACCTTCGGCGGCACGGTGCTCATTTCAATGAGCAGCTTGCCCTTCACATCGCCCGACAAAAGGCCCTTTGGCCCGTTGTAGACCGCGTCAATCGCGGCGGCATCCGTCAACATGGTGATTGTGACTTCGACTGCGCTCGCGAGCTCCGCCGGCGTCGAGGCTACCTTCGCGCCGGCATCCGCAAGCGCCTTCGTCTTTTCGGGTGTTCGATTCCACACGGTGACCTGGTGGCCGACTTCCATGAGGCGCGCGGCGACTGCCGCACCCATGACCCCAAGACCTGCAACGCCAATTCGCATACGACCTCCTTGCGACCTCCCTGATCCAATCGCCGTCGACGATAGGCGATCACGGCCGCGCTTAAAAGCCATCTTGCGTGATCGACTCGACAGCCCAACACTCAACGCATAAGAGGAAACGGGACCACGGTGATGCGATTCAGCATCGAGGAGACGGTGAATGGCAGTGAGAAGGACCAAAGGAACGGTCGGCGTGATCGGCCTCGGCATCATGGGCGGCGCGTTCGCCAAAAATTTGGTGACGGCCGGCTGGCGGGTGATTGGCTACGACACAAATCCTGCGCGGCGCCGCGAAGCCAAGCGCGCGGGTGTTGTGGTCGTGAACAATGCCGCCGAAGTCGCAGCCGGAGTGCCAACCATCCTCACCAGCCTGCCCAAGCCGCAAGCGCTTGCCGATACCGTGAAAAAGATCGCTGCCGCCAAGCTCAAGAGCAAGGTGCTGGTGGAAATGAGCACCTTCACAATTTCAGATAAGGAAAAAGCGGCGCGCGCCTTACAAAAAGCCGGCCACGTGGTGATCGACTGTCCGGTGAGCGGCACCGGCTCGCAAGCGAAGAATCGCGATCTTGTGTTTTACGCCAGCGGCAATGCCCGAATTATTGCCCGCCTGCGTCCGGTGCTAACGGCGTTCGGCCGCCACGTTTTCAATGTTGGCCAATTCGGCAATGGCAGCCGCATGAAATACGTGGCCAATCTGTTGGTCGCCATCAACAACGTCGCTTCCGCCGAAGCCATGGTGCTTGGCATGAAAGCCGGTCTCGACCCGCGAATGATCGTCGATCTGGTCAGGGCTGGAGCGGGCAATTCGCGCGTGTTTGAACTGCGCGCGCCGATGATGGCGAAAGGCCGCTACGACGACGTCACCATGAAGATTTCCGTGTGGGACAAAGACATGCAGGTGATCGGCGACTACGCGCGCAAGATCCGCGTACCGACACCGATATTCAATGCCACCAAGGGCATCTATCTCAAAGCAATGAAGAGCGGCCTCGGCGGCCGCGATACCGCCGCCGTCTGCGCCGTGCTGGAAAAGATGGCCAAAGTGAAGCGGCGGCGGCGCTAGGAATTCCGCTCATTCCCGCGTAAGCGGGAATCCAGAACGATATTTTTCTCGCTCCAATGACTGTCCTGGGTCCCCGCTTTCGCGGGGACGAGCGGAGAATTGATCGCGCCTTCTTCACTCTTGCGTCGCGCTTCTATAGCCTCCTCGCGGAACAGAAATGCGGGAGGGCGTGATGGCGTCATTGCAGCGGCGGACGGAAATCCGCGACGGCATGCGAATTGATTGGGACGTCCCGATCACCATGGACGACGGCCTGGTGCTGCGCGCCGACATCTTTCGTCCGGTGAAAGAAGGAAAATTCCCGGTCATCCTCAGCTACGGCCCGTATGCCAAGAACCTCGCCTTCCAGGACGGCTATCCGAGCGCGTGGCAGCGCATGACGGAAAAGCACCCCGATGTCACCGCGGGCTCGACCAACCTTTATCAAAGCTGGGAAGTGGTCGACCCGGAAAAATGGGTGCCGCACGACTACGTCTGCGTGCGCGTCGATTCACGCGGCGCCGGCTGCTCGCCTGGTTTTATAGACCATTTCTCTCCGCGCGAGACGAAGGACTTCTACGACTCGATCGAGTGGGCCGGCGTGCAGCCGTGGTCGAACGGCAAAGTCGGCCTTAACGGGATTTCCTACTACGGCATCAACCAATGGCACGTCGCGTCACTGCAGCCGCCGCATCTCGCCGCCATGTGCATCTGGGAAGGCGCCGCCGACTGGTATCGCGACATGACGCACCATGGCGGCATTCTCTCGACGTTCTGGGAGAACTGGTACGACATGCAGGTGAAGACCGTGCAATACGGCGCGGGCGAGCGCGGTAAACGCAGCCGCGTTCACGGCGAGCTTGTGTGCGGGCCGGAGACTTTGCCGGAAGCTGAACTTGCGAAGAACCGCTCCGATTTTGGAGCAGACATCGCCTCTCATCCGATGGATGACGACTACCACAAGGCGCGCTCCCCGAAGTGGGACAAGATCACTACGCCATTATTCTCGGCGGCGAATTGGGGCGGTCAGGGCCTGCATCCGCGCGGGAATTTCGAGGGCTTCGGGCGGGCCGCCGCCAAGCACAAATGGCTTGAAGCGCACGGCATCGAGCACTGGACCCACTTCTACACTGATTACGGCCGCGAGCAGCAGCTGCGATTCTTTGATCACTTCCTGCACGGAAAAAAAGAGGGCTGGGCGAAGCAACCGAAAGTGCAGCTGCAAGTGCGCCATATCGACAAATTCGTGTCGCGCGCCGAAAACGAATGGCCGCTCAAGCGCACCAAATGGACCAAGTTCTATCTCGATCCCGCGGCAATGACGCTGACAACTAAGAGGCCATCGGGCGCAGCGCAGCTTAAATTTCCGTCTATGGGTGACGGCTTCACATTCCTCACGCCACCGTTTGCGCAGGAAACCGAGATCACCGGCCCGTCCGCGCTTAAATTATTTGCGTCTTCATCGACCTCCGACGCCGATTTCTTCATCGTCCTGCGTGTGTTCACCGGCGACCTTAAGGAAATCGTCTTTCAGGGCGCCATCGATCCGCATACGCCTGTCGCACAAGGATGGTTGCGTGCCTCGCACCGTAAGCTCGATAAAAAGCTGTCGAAGCCGTATCGCCCCTATCACACGCACGATCAAAAGCAGCCGTTAAAGAAAGGCGAGACGGTCGAACTCGATATCGAGATCTGGCCGACATCGATCGTCGTGCCGGCCGGCTATCGCGTCGGTCTGTCGGTTCGCGGAAAGGATTACGAATATGGCGGCGCGAGCGGCGGCAAGCTTTCGAACTTCAAAAACGAACTGAAGGGCTGCGGCCCATTCTTGCACGACGATGTGCGCGACCGCCCGTCCGCCATTTTTAACAGCACCACCAGCCTGCATTTTGGTCGCGGCAAGACGCCTTATTTGCTGTTGCCGATCATTCCGCCGAAAAAGCGGGCAACACGTCGGTAGTGTAGCACGCCGGCGTGAACCGGAGCTTTATTACAAATAGAAGCTGCGGCCATTTGGGGTGTTCTTTCCCATTGAACCTAAGGTAAGCTCCGCGCAACCTTCGACGTAACAGAAGGATCAGGGGGGAAATGGGTACGCAATTCTGGGTAGTTCAGGCGTTCAATGGCGTGTCCTACGGCGCGTTGTTGTTTCTCGTCGGCAGCGGTCTGTCTCTGATCTTCGGGGTCATGCGCATCGTCAATTTGTCGCATGGCGCATATTTTCTGTGGGGCGGCTACATCGCGCTGTCGATCATTCACGCGACAGGATCGTGGGCGCTGTCACTTCCTTTTGCCGCACTCGCCGTTGCGCTCATTGGCCTGGTGATGGAGCGCCTCTTCCTTCGTTCGGAAGGCTTCGAATCCGTCCGCAATGCTGTTATCGGCGTCGGATTGGGAGTGCTGGCCGCATTAGCTGCCGTTCGCGGTCAATTTATTGGCGCCGGTTGGGCTCCGTTCATCGCAGTCGCGGCCGCTGTCGCTACAGTTTTCTTTTTCATCCTCAATCGCGTTTCGATCGTCGCAATCGAAACCGATGTCCTCCGGCAGGTTCTGCTCACTGTCGGCTTCGCCTTTTTGTTCCAGCAAGGCGCACTCGACATCTGGGGCGGCAACAACATGGACATCAATCCGCCGGCTGCGCTGACGCAGAGTATCGTCGTGGGCGGTGTTTATCTGCCGCTCTATCGCGTGTTCATGATCGGCATGGC
>JBATYN010000004.1:0-3463 GCA_049674125.1 Pseudolabrys sp.
CGCGACGACGGTCCGGCCGAGCAGCGCCTGCCATGCGCCGCGCAATCGCGCCGCCAACCCAGCGGCTGAAGGAAAATCCCGGCGGTCGTCGTCTATCGCCATGATCAGTCGGCGTCGGCCTTTTCGGTCTCGATCTCAGTGCGGATCGGTTCGGTCACTGACGTTATTGCCTTTGGCTCTATCGTGCGCCGCGCGCCGCGCATGTTGAGCCATATTTCGCGCGACCCGAGAATGATCAACGCGATCACGAACGGCACAATGTAATAGAGCAATCGAAACAGCAGCAACCCTGCCAGTACGGATTCCTTATCGTATTGCCAGAGCGCGACGAGCATGGCGGCGTCGAACACGCCGAGCCCACCGGGTGCGTGGCTGGCGAAACCAAGCAGCGTCGCCGATACAAACACCACCGCCATCGTTACGAATCCGACGTTGGGCTCGTCCGGCAGCAACATGTACATCGCGAGTGCACAGAAACCGAGATCAAGGATGCCGATGCAAATCTGCAGCAAAGTGGATGGTCCACTCGGCAACTTAACCTTCCAGCCCCCCTGACCGATTTCGCGCGGAGCGCTCCACACCCAACTCACGTAGGAGACAAGAATCACCAGCATGCCGATCCCGATGCTGCGGTTTATCCACGGCGGCAGCTGATCGATCGGTCCGGCGGCTTGCGGATGATAGGCGACGCCGAGACCGAGCACGGTGGCATTGCCGAGCCAGAAGGTCAGCCCCGCAACGAAACAGATTTTTGCCACCTCGACAGCGTCGAGCCCGTAAGTCGAATAGATGCGATATCGGACAGCACCGCCGGTAAACACCGTCGCACCGATATTGTGGCCAATTGAATAGCTGGTGAAACCAGTGAGTGCGGCAATGCGGTACGGGATTTCCTTGCGGCCGATGGTACGCAATGCGAACCAGTCGTAAAAAGTAAGCGTGAAATAGCCGCAGAAGACGAAAAAGGCGGCGGCGGCAATATGTCTCAGTTCGGTGGCCTTCAGCGCCGCAATCACCTCGTCGACATTGGTGTCGCGCAACATGCGGAATAGCACCACGACCGCTATCGTGATGATGGCAATGCTCAAAAGCACGCCGATCCTGTTCCACCCGATCGTATTCTGGAAAAATCGCGCCACCGCGCGCAACGACTTAAGCATTATTCCTCCGGTTTAGCGCCGGCCACATTATGGCGACGCCGCGCGGCCGCTTTGGCGCGTCTTGCTCGACCCCTAGCAGAACTCGTATCGCCGGGCGAGTGTAGCGGCCCTGCCCCGGCTTCCCACAATTTGATAGTGTGCTTGAAATATGGCCGTCGACTGAACGATCATGGCGCCGGCCACCGGGAGGTCACCATGGTTAAATCTGAACCTGTCATGCCCCGCCGCACCGTCCTCAAAAGTGCTGGATTAGCAGCCGGTGCCGGACTTCTCACCGGCCTGACGGGACCGGCGCATGCGGCGGCGGCCGAGATCTGGAGCCAGGAATATTGGGCAAAAAAGGGCGACGTGCCGCTCTACATGTCGCGCAGGCGGCTTGGTGCGCCAAAATCCGGCGAAGCGTCACGGCCCATCCTGTTTTTGGTCCACGGTTCCTCGGTGACATGGCGCATTTTCGATCTCGATACGGCCGGGCGTGGCGAATATTCGATGATGAATGTGTTCGCGCGCTGGGGTTACGACGTCTGGACCATAGACCACGAGAACTATGGGAAATCGGGCCGCACCAGCGGAAATTCGGACATTGCGAGCGGCGCTCAGGATCTTAAAGCGGCAATGCAGGTCGTTGTAAAAGAGACCGGCCGGCAAAAGGCCCATTTCATGGGCGAATCGTCCGGCGCATTGCGTGCGGGACTTTATGCGCAGATCGAACCAGACCGCGTCGATCGTCTGGTGCTGGCGGCTTTTACCTATAAGGGCACGGAATCGCCGACGCTTAAGAAACGTGCTGAGCAGGTCGACTTTTACCGCACGCACAATATGCGCAAGCGGGACCGTGCCATGATCGAAAGCATTTTCACGCGCGACAAAGCCGGGACGACGGACCCTGAAGTCGGCAAGGTTCTGGCCGATGTCGAATTGCAGTTCGGCGAGCAGGTGCCGACGGGGACCTATCTCGACATGACGGCCAATCTACCGGTGGTCGATCCGACAAAGGTGCAGGCGCCGGTATTGCTGGTGCGTGGTGAATACGACGGTATCGCGACGGTGGATGATCTGTTCGATTTTTATCGGCAGCTACCGCACGGCGACAAACAACTCGTTATATTGCCAAACACCGCGCATTCGGTGGCGGTCGCCATCAACCGCCATTTATTCTGGCACGCGGTGCATGGCTTCCTCGACATGCCGGCGCCGACGGCGATTTAGTCCCCCTCACGTGATGCGCGGGCTTGTCCCGCGCATCCACGTCTTGGGCGGAGCCTGACAGAAGACATGGATGGCCGGCACATAGGCGTGCGAAAGCACGCCGTCCTTTGGAAGGCTATGGCCGGCCATGACGGCAAGTGCCCGCACGCTTTTTAATTAGATCTTCGCGGTGAAAAACTCACGCAGCGCGGCCGTGGTCTCGGCAGGCGCCTCATCCGACAGATAGTGCCCGGATGGCATTGCTTTAGCGCTCACGATATTGGACGCGTAGCGCTGCCAGATTTCTGCAGGCCCAGGCTTGCTATTACGGCCAACGCCGCCGGTCGCGCCCCAGAGCAATAGAACCGGGCACTCAACCTTCCGGCCGGCTGCGAAATCTTTTTCGTCCATCTCCAGATCGACGCCGGCTGCCGCGCGATAGTCTTCGCAGATGGCGTGGATGGTCGCAGGATTTTGGAAGCAGCGTTTGTATTCGGCAAGCGCTGCGGGATCGAAGAAGCTCAGGCCCTGTTTTGTTTTCGCCAGCTTCTTTTCGATGAACCAGTCAGGATCGGTGCCCATCATCCGCTCCGGCAGATCGTAGGGCTGGATGTTGAAGAACCAGTGCCAGGAGAACGTCGCCCATTGCTTGTTGATGTTGTTGAACAAGTGATGCTGCGGGACGATGTCGAGGATGGCCGCGCGCGAGACTTTCTCGGGCGTATCAAGACACATCCGGTGCAACACGCGGGCGCCGCGATCATGGCCGGCAGCATAAAACTTGTCGAAGCCGAGCGAGGCCATCACTTCGACCTGGTCCTGCGCCATCGCCCGGAAGGAATAGCCGGAATGATCCTCGCCGCCCGGCGGCTTCTCGGAGTCGCCATAGCCACGCAGATCGGTGCAGACAACGGTGAACTCGCGCGCCAGGGTGGGCGCAACCTTGTGCCAGTTGAGATGCGTAAACGGATTGCCGTGCATCAGCAGCAGCGGCGGCCCCTTGCCCCCGGTAACAGTGACGATGCGCGCGCCGCTGGTTTTGATCTCGCTGCGAGTAAAGTTTTCGAACATGGCTGGCCCTATATAGCGGTCATGGCCGGGCTTGTCCCGGCCAT
>JBATYN010000005.1:0-1560 GCA_049674125.1 Pseudolabrys sp.
GGTCAGCATAATAAAGCGCAGACAGCGCGCCCGCCGGCAAAAAGCTTGCAATGATCGTGTCAGCAAACAATGCCAGCTGCACGCCCATGGAACCGACTGTCGCCGGACCAAGCGCGCGGAAGAATTGGCGTACGTCGGTGTCCAGCTTCGGCCAGCAGAACGCCGTCATGGCGCCCGCTCGCCAGGTATCACCGCCGACCAGCAGCGCTTGTAAAATTCCCGAGATGAGCACACCCCAAGCCGCAGCGTGGCCGGGCGTTGGAAAGAAGACGACAAGCGCAAGCGTCATCATCATCGACAAATTGAGCAAGGTCGATGCAGCGGCGGCAGCTGCGAAACGCTGCAGCGCGTTGAGGATGCCTCCCCAGAGCGTCACAAGCGTGATCAGAAATAAATAGGGAAATGTGATGCGCGTGAGATCGGTGGCAAGAGTAAAGCGCTCGGGGTCGCGGGCAAATCCGGGGGCAAGCAACCCGATAACGGCTGGCGTGAACAGGAGCGCAGCCGCCAGCAACACAATCTGGCTGGCGACCAGCAGCGTGAAAATGCGGTCGGCAAAAAGGTCCGCACGCTGAGCGCCGCCTTGCTCCCGGATACGCGCATAGGCCGGCACGAAGGCGGCATTGAAGGCGCCTTCGGCAAAGATGGCGCGAAAATGGTTGGGCAGCCGGAAGGCCACAAAAAATGCATCGGCCACCGGACCGGCACCGAGCACGGCGGCCAAAATAATGTCTCGAGCAAAGCCCGTGATACGTGAGAGCAGCGTCAGCCCGCCGACGGTCAGAATGCGTTGAATCATCAGGGCTGTCCCTGCTGCCGGGCGGAAAACACTGCGAATTAGCGGTCTTAACGTTTACAGCACGATGCCGATAGTCAGTTCCGTAGAACTGCCTTAAGACAATTCGTCGCCGGAACAAAGAGCCCCAGACAGCCGCCACCCATGCCTTCACCAATCATCCCCATCCTGTTGGCCGGCGGCGCCGGGACCAGGCTTTGGCCGGTCTCTCGGGACGCCCTGCCCAAGCAATTCCTGCCATTGGTTGGCGACCGGTCGACTTACCAGGAAACGCTACTGCGGGTGCAGGACCCGATGTTTGCGCCGCCGATTGTCATAACCGGTCCTAACTTTCATTTCTTCGCCCGCCGGCAGGCCGAGGAAGTGGGTGTTGATGCGACTGTCGTTATCGAGCCCATTCGGCGGGATTCGGGACCCGCCATCGCTGCTGCGACGGCGGTTGCGGCTCTGCGCGATCCCCAGGCCGTTGTGCTCGCACTCGCTGCCGATCACATTATTCTGGACGTCGAAGGATTTCGTGCGACTTGCCTCGCTGGCCGTGCGGCCGCGGAAGCAGGCCGCATCGTGACCTTCGGCATCAAACCGAACGAACCCAAGACCAGCTATGGCTACATCCTTCCGGGCGAGGCGGTCGGCAAAGGCGGCGCGCATGCGGTGAAAAGCTTCGTCGAAAAGCCCGATGCCGCGACAGCCACGCGTTATGTGCGCGAAGGCTATTTGTGGAATTCCGGAAACTTTCTCTTCCGCGCCGACGTGTTGCTGTC
>JBATYN010000006.1:0-1719 GCA_049674125.1 Pseudolabrys sp.
GGTATTTTCCGTGACAGTCTACGAGCAGGTGGTCGAGGCGTATATTTCGGGGCTTGAGGATCTAAAGCGGGCCAACGGCGACGTCGGAAAAGTCGCCAGCGTCGCCAGCATCT
This sequence comes from Pseudolabrys sp., assembly GCA_049674125.1. GTDB lineage: Bacteria > Pseudomonadota > Alphaproteobacteria > Rhizobiales > Xanthobacteraceae > Pseudolabrys. Next base: position 114 of record JBATYN010000006.1, read on the forward strand.
TCGTTAGCCGCATCGATGTCGCGATCGACAAGCGACTGGACGGACTCGGTGACAAACATGTGGCGGATCAATTGCGCGGCAAGGCGGCAGTCGCCAATGCCAAACTCGCCTACGTTCGCTACAAGGCGCTGTTTTTCGGATCGCGCTGGCAGGGTCTGGCTGCGGCTGGTGCGAAGACACAACGTCTGCTCTGGGCGTCCACCAGCACCAAAAATCCCGTCTACAAGGACACGATGTATGTCGACGCACTGATCGGCCGCGACACCGTGGATACCATCCCGCCGTCGACGATGGATGCATTTCGCGACCACGGTGAGGCGACACCCGACGTCATCGCGCAGGACATAGTGGGCGCGCACGCAGTGCTCGCCGATCTGGAGCGGCAGGGCATCTCGCTTAAGAGCGTGACGGAAGAACTGGTCGGGGAGGGCGTGCAGCAATTTGTAGATTCGTTCGACAAGCTGTTCGGCGCCATCGCCAGGCAGCGGCGCACACTTCAGGAGGGCGATCGCGTCAGCATGGAGATCCAGCCGGGCTCCCCGGAGATGAAGACCGCCTTCGACGCGGAAATGGAAATCTGGCGCGCTGGCGGCCGCGTCCGGCAACTTTGGGCCGGACAAAAGTCGCTTTGGACTGGAACGGATGAGGACAAATGGCTTGGCTGGTTGCACGTTGTGGAGCAGGAACTGATCGATGTTGATCGCTTGCTCGGCTTTGCAGGGGAAGTGAAAGAGAGCGGATTCACCGATCTCGTGCTGCTCGGGATGGGAGGATCGAGTCTCGGGCCCGAAGTATTTGGCGAAACTTTTGGGCGACAGGCCGGCTGGCCGCGCCTTCACGTGTTGGACAGCACCGATCCGGCACAGATCAAAGCGATTGAACAGGCGGTCGATCTCGGCAAGACGTTGTTCCTGGTCTCTTCCAAATCCGGCAGCACGCTCGAGCCCAACATTTTCATGGATTATTTCCTCGACCGGGTCAGCGCCGTGCGCGGCAAGGATAAGGTGGGCGAACATTTTGTCGCGGTCACCGATCCGGGCTCGTCGCTGGAGCGACGCGCCACGGAGCTCGGTTTTGCCCATGTTTTTTATGGCAAGCCCTCGATCGGCGGGCGCTATTCCGTGCTCTCGAAGTTCGGTCTGGTGCCGGCGGCAGCGCTGGGCCTTGACGTCAGACGATTGCTCGAGACGGTGCGGCCAATACAACGAGCTTGCGGCGCGGACGTGCCGCCCGCCGAGAATCCGGGGGTGCGACTCGGCGTTGCATTGGGTGTGGCGGCAACGCGTTTTGGCCGCGACAAGGTCACGATCATCGCGTCGCCGGCAATCGCCGATCTTGGTGCCTGGTTGGAACAGCTTTTGGCGGAGAGCACGGGTAAGCATGGGCGCGGACTGATCCCACTGGCAGATGAGCCGCTCACCAAATCGGAACGCTATGGCAACGACCGGTTCTTTGCCTATCTGGAACTGGAAGGGCAACACGATCCGTCGCAGCGCCAAGCAATGGCGGCGCTGGAGCAGGCAGGCCATCCGATCGCACGGATCAGCGTGAAGGATATCTGGCATGTCGGGCAGGAATTCTTCCGCTGGGAAATAGCCACTGCGGT
>JBATYN010000007.1:0-3744 GCA_049674125.1 Pseudolabrys sp.
TGGGGAGAGGTGCAGCACAACGCACGGCGCAGCATGACCACGCACCAGAGTCTCCATCACCTCTCCCCGTTGGGGAGAGGTCGCGAGCGAAGCGAGCGGGTGAGGGGCTCTGCCGCCCTATGCTTGAAGCGCTCCATCACCTGGCTGCTCTGCAGCCGACCTGTCCCCTTCGGGGAGAGGTGCAGCACGACGCACGGCGCAGCATGACCACGCGCATCGAACGCCGCTTCGCGACGCTCAAGGAAGAAAGGCGTGCCGCGCTGGTGACCTTCACCATGGCGGGGGATCCCGATTACGAGACTTCACTCGCGATCGCCAAAGCGCTGCCAAATGTCGGTGCCGACGTCATCGAACTCGGCATGCCGTTCACCGATCCGATGGCGGATGGTCCGGCCATTCAGGCCGCGGGTTTGCGTGCTCTCAAGTCCGGTCAGCGCATGACCAAGACGCTGGCGCTCGTGCGCGAATTTCGCAAGGACGATAACGACACGCCCATCGTGCTGATGGGGTATTACAATCCCATCTATATCTACGGCAACGACCGCTTCCTCAAAGATGCCAAGGCGGCGGGCGTCGATGGTCTCATTGTCGTCGACTTGCCGCCGGAGGAAGACGAAGAACTCTGCTTGCCCACGCTCAAGGCGGGGCTCAATTTCATTCGCTTGGCGACCCCGACCACGGACGATAAGCGCTTACCTAAAGTGCTCACGAACACCTCCGGCTTTGTCTACTATGTCTCGATCACCGGAATAACGGGCGCGGCGGCGCCGGATGCCACCAAGGTCAATGCGGCGGTTACACGCATCAAGCGACACACCAAGCTTCCGGTGGCCGTCGGCTTTGGCGTGAAAACCGCCGAACAAGCCCGCGCCATTGCCGAGGGTGCTGATGGCGTTGTGGTCGGCTCTGCGCTTGTCGATGCGTTGCGCCAAAGCCTCGACAAGAGCGGTAAAGCCGGGCCGGGAACGGTAAAGGCGGTCACAAAACTGGTTTCTACGCTTGCAGAAGGTGTGCGTTCTGCCCGCCGATTGGCGGCCGAGTGAACATTTGGCTGGGCCAGCGGTTATAATTTCGCCGAATCGCGTCTATAGAGGCGAACCATGAACTGGATCTCCAATGTCGTCCGACCGAAAATTCGCAGCTTCTTGCGCCGCGAGACGCCGGAAAACCTCTGGATCAAGTGTCCGGAGACCGGGCAACTGGTCTTTTACAAGGACGTCGAGGCCAACCAGTTCGTCATCCCGAGCTCCAACTATCATATGCGCATCAGCGCACCGCAAAGGCTCAAGGCGATGTTCGACGCGGGCGAATTTGAGGATATCGCGCTCCCGGAAGTACCGCTCGATCCGCTCAAGTTTCGCGACGAGCGCCGCTACGCCGACCGCCTGAAAGATGCGCGCGCTAAAACCGGATTACAGGACGCCGTGAAGCTCGGCATCGGACGGCTGGAAGGCCAGATGGTGACAATCGCCGTTCAGGACTTCGATTTCATGGGCGGATCGCTCGGCATGGCCGCGGGCGAAGCGGTTATCACCGGCCTGGAGACCGCCGCGCGCCGGCAGACGCCGTTCATTATGTTTGCAGCTTCGGGCGGGGCGCGCATGCAGGAAGGCATTCTCTCGCTCATGCAGCTCCCGCGCACGACCGTCGGCGTGCAGATGCTGCGCGAAGTGCGCAAGCCTTACATCGTGGTTCTGACCAATCCAACGACCGGCGGCGTCACAGCATCTTACGCAATGCTTGGCGACGTGCAGATCGCGGAGCCCGGCGCACTGATCGGGTTCGCCGGGCCGCGTGTGATCGAGCAGACCATCCGTGAGAAATTGCCCGAAGGTTTTCAGCGCGCGGAATATCTCGCCGAGCACGGAATGGTCGACATGGTCGTGCACCGTCACAAATTGCGCAGAACGCTTGCCGAGCTTTGCCGGCTCCTGACACGGGCGCCGGCAGCCGCCAGCCAGCAGCAACTGCCGGTCCCTGCGCACGCCTAGGATAAGCCTGGAATTGCCAGTATCTGTATTGCCGGGCTTGACCCGGCGATCCTGCTTGGCGAAGCAAGGTCGTGCCCTTCATTCGGGGATTACGGGTTCGCGCTGGTCGCAAATCTGAAGATGACAATTGAGAGATTGCAATACGTTCATGGCTCCCATCGATTCCATCGTTGCACGTTTGACCGCGTTGCATCCCAAGCGCATCGACCTATCGCTTGATCGGCTGCAGCGCCTGCTTGTCGCACTCGATCACCCTGAGAAAAAACTGCCGCCGGTGATTCATGTTGCCGGGACAAACGGGAAGGGATCCACCATTGCTTTCCTGCGCGCAATTTTGGAGGCCGCGGGCAAGCGCGTGCATGCCTACACCTCGCCGCATCTGGTGCGTTTCAATGAGCGCTTCCGGCTCGGCGCGCCGGGCGAAGGCAAACTGGTGAGTGACGGCGAGCTGACAGCAGCGATGGAGGAATGTGAGCGCGTCAACGCCGGCGCACCCATCACCGTATTCGAGATTACGACCGCCGCAGGCTTGCTGCTATTCGCACGCCATCCGGCGGATGTGTTGTTGCTGGAAGTCGGTCTAGGCGGGCGGCTGGACGCGACCAATGTGATCGAAAATCCACTGGTCACGATTATCACGCGCGTTTCGATCGATCACACCGATTTTCTTGGCGATTCACTCGAAAAAATCGCGGCGGAAAAGGCCGGCATCCTCAAACGGGGTGTGCCGGCTGTCATCGCCGCCCAATCTCGCGATGCCCTCGCCGTCATCGAGCGAGAGGCCGCCAAGGTCCACGCGCCATTGAAGATCGCCGGCGAGGACTGGACTGCGACGGAGGAACGAGGGCGTCTGGTCTATCAAGATGAAGCCGGATTGCTCGACTTGCCGCCACCGCGGCTCTACGGCCGGCATCAATACGAAAATGCGGGATTGGCTATCGCGGCGCTGCGAACGATTAAACAATTCGCCATACCGGCAGCCGCATTCGATGCCGGCATGGCGAAAGCCGATTGGCCGGCGCGGCTGCATCGGCTGGGACATGGTCCGCTGGTTGATCTCGCGCCCGCGGGGAGCGAATTGTGGCTCGATGGCGGGCATAATCCGGATGGAGGCCGCGCAATTGCGGCGGCACTGGCCGATCTGGAAGAGCGCGTCTCGCGTCCCCTTGTGTTGATCGTTGGGATGCTGGCCAACAAGGACTGCGAAGGATTTTTGAGCAATTTTGCCGGGCTCGCGCGCCGTACAATTGCAGTGCCGGTGCCGGGTGCCGAAAAGGGCCTGACTGCGGAAGCGGTGGCCGGCACCGCGCGTGCCATCGGCCTGTCGGCGACAAGCCGCGATAGTCTTTCCGAGGCGCTTGATGCCGCCCGCAAGCTCGACCTCGACCCGCCGCCGCGCATCCTGATTACCGGCTCGCTTTATCTGGCCGGCGAAGTGCTGCGCGAAAATGGAACGTTGCCGGCCTGAATCGAAACGGCCGGCTTTGCGCCGGCCGTTGAGGAAAAACTTTTATCGACGCGTCAAACTGCGCCGCTGATCCACTGATGCAGCTTTTGCTTGGGCGCCGCGCCAACCTGGCGCGAAGCAATCTCGCCGTTCTTAAACAGCATCAGCGTCGGGATCGACATGAGGCCGTATTTGGCGGCGGTAGTCGGGTTCTCGTCGACGTTGAGCTTGACGATCTTGAGCTTGTCGCCGAGCTGGCCCGCGATTTCTTCCAGCGCCGGCGCGATCATGCGGCACGGGCCGCAC
>JBATYN010000008.1:0-2551 GCA_049674125.1 Pseudolabrys sp.
CTAACTGCCTGTTGCACAAGCCGCGCCCCGATGTGAGCGTATCGTCGTAATGATGGCTCCAATGATCCGGCGTTTCGGACGCGATCGCGGCCGCGACGGTCATTTGCGCCATCACCGTGGCGCCACCGCGTCCGATCAAACTGCGGTCGGCAAGAAGCACACGGCAGCCTCTTCGCGCGACCTCAATGGCCGCGTACATCCCTGCAGCGCCGGAACCAATAACCAGGACATCTGTATCGGCACGCATTGGCTCGTGAGCCATGGACACCTCGTAGGGGACCTTACAATGAGAACTCGCGAAGTCAGACTATGTCCAAAGTCGTTCAGCAACCACATCTTGGTAGCTTGGAATTCCTCGTAATATGCCGACATCCCGGGCGAACGCATTCATACCCGAAACAAAATCCGATGAGATCACGGAGGAATAAAATGGAAGGTCCCGCTCAATTAGCCCCGTAATCAACTTCGCCTCATTTGGCGGAAATGCCTTGCGACCGACTTTTTCCGCAAGAGTTACGTCTTTGGTCAGCGCCAGATGCGTCGCATCGATCGCTTCAACGAGCTTGCAGGCATCATCTCGCCGTTTCGCTAAAAAGACATCCGTTACGGCAATCGAGGCCATTGTATAATTGAAACACTCCTTTGGCCCATCGCCTCTTCGAACGTCCAAGACAATTTTTCCAGCACCGCTTTTGACAGCGACGGCAGCTCCCATTCCGTTCGCCCAAAACCCATCGATAAGCCCCTCTTGCAGTGCCTTCGCGGCCATGAGACCGAAATTGGTACTGCTTCCGCCCGTATTGGGGACAGGCGCGATGGTCACACCATCACGTTCTTCATTTATGCCGCCGGCGGCCAAGAGACGCTTAAGGCCAAGATCAACCCATGGCGCGGCACCAATTTTTCGGCCTTTGACAATGCCGATATCGCCACGTGTCGGGTTTAAGTCCGAACGCATAACCAAAAACCAATACATCCCTTGCGCTTGAGCGCAGAGAAGCTTCATCCCTCGCCATTCTGGAAACGCTGCAAGGGCCGAATGCGCCGAACCTGCGACGCAATCGACAGCTCCTTCGCGAAGGGCGGCATAAGCTTTGCTAACCGGAAATATCAACTCGATTTTTGAATCGAGGCCTGTCTCTGCCAGAAATCCGAGTTCAACGGCCGCCACTGCAGGAAAATAGGAATTGGAAATGAGATCGGGAACGGCGATCTTCAGAACCATCGGTGCCGGCTCCCTATAAAGCTTTTTGTTTTCGGACACTTTCAAGAAGCGAGGTCCGCATCAAGAATGCACGGTGCGCGATAGGATCTTTGGAGGCTTTTCGCAGCGCTTCAAAATTTGCCTCTCTTGTGGCGGGGTCTTTCTCTTCCAGCCGCTTCTTGTTTGCAATCGTTTGCTGCTGAACGTAATCGACATTCATCGGACGCCGGATCGCATCGTATTGCAAGAGGTCGCTTTGCGGACGTTCGCCAAGCAACACGGAAAAGAGCAAGTTCGTCAGCTGCACAGCGTCATGAATTCCGCAATTCAAGCCAAGACCCCCGATCGGATTGTTGACGTGGGCCGAGTCGCCCGCCAAAAAAACCCTGCCTTTCTGGAATTCCGATGCCACACGTTGATGAACGCCGTAAATGTTGCGGTGAATTATTTCGTAACGGCCAGATTTGGGAAAGAACTTTTGAAGTCGGGCTTCCGTCGCTGCATCGTTTAAGACCTCTTCATCGCTTTGCCCCGGGAGCGTTGGAAAAACCGCTCGCCATAATCCACGACCGTCGTTGCCCGCGACCTTGAAAAGATTTGCCCACTCATCAGGATCGGAAAAATATGCGCGGAACGCCACACCGTGCGCCTGAGCGAAGTCAAACGGCGTCGTCAGCACCAGAAAGCGTTCGGGGAACGTGTATCCTTCAAAGCGTATATCCATTGCCTTGCGAACTGTTGAGCGGCCGCCATCGGCGCCAATAAGGTAACTCCCGCGGACAGGCCGATTTCCGGCAGGTGTCTCGATTGTTGCTTCGATCCCGTCACCTAATTCCGTAATTGAAATGATGGGCGACGAGAAATTCACCTCGGAATTGCTAAAGGTCTTGATCTGCTCGACACAAAGCCCGGCAAGTTTGTGTTGTTCGCATTGGACAACAAACGGACAGGTCGTGTCGTGTTTTAAAATTCCATGATCAAATTCCGCAACCAGACGTTTTGTCGGTCGATCCCAAAACTGAAACATCCGCGCAACCAGCCCTCGGGCGATGACGTCGTTCAAAATCCCCAAAGCCGAAAGCATCTCAAGCGTCGTGGGATGCAGCGTAGATGCGCGCGGCGCGTCGTTTATCCGCTCAGCGGCTTCGAACACCCTTACGGGAATTCCTCGTTGCGCAAGCGCAAGCGCTGCTACAACGCCGACCGGCCCGGCGCCGGCGATAACGACAGGCTCCATTGAGGCCATCAATTTTGTTTCAAACCCGCAACGCTGACTGCTTCTGCCCAAATCGCAATGTCTTTTGCAAGCATCGCTCTATACTCGGCCGGAGTGTTTCCCAAAGGGTC
>JBATYN010000009.1:0-3004 GCA_049674125.1 Pseudolabrys sp.
AGACCGCCGACGATGATGGCAACACAGCTAGGCATGATCAAAGATGAGCCGATCGTCGGCTGCAATCCAAGTTGACCCACGGCCAATACGCCAGCGAGCCCGGCGAGATAAACGCCTAGACCGAAATTCATATTGCGCAGGAAGCGTACATTGACGCCGAGCAGCGAGACGGTTTCCAGATCGAGCGTCCCCGCACGAATACGGATACCGAGCCGGGTCCAACCGAGAATCAAGAACAATGCGGTCACGGCGATGCCGACGACGATCACCATAAACAGCCGGTAGCCGGTGAGGAAGAAGTAGTCGCCGCTGAGCGGCGTCACCAGCCAACCAGGAACCTGGAAGGGCAGGCTCTGCGCGCCCCAGATGAAGCGCGTGCCGTCCTCGAACATAAAAGCGAGTCCGAAAGTCAGAAGCAGGCTGTAGAGCGGATCGCGACCATAGAGGCGGCGGATCAATACTCGCTCGACAATGAGGCCGAGGAATGCAGTGAGAAACGGCGCGAGGATAAGGCCGCCCCAGAACCCGACATAGGGGATGAGCGTGTAGGCAAGATAACCGCCGATTGCGAGGAAGCCGCCATGCGCAAAGTTGATCACGCCTGACAGGTTTAGGATCAGCGACAGGCCGAGCGCCATCAGCGCATAGAACGCGCCGACGATGAGACCATTGAAGATATTGAAAAGAACGAGTTGTGTCATACCGACGCTAATAACATGACTGTTCGCTAATCAAGCCACAGCACCCGCGCCGGCGCGAACGCAGGCCAACTTCACGGACGCTAGATGAATACAAACCCCCGCCTTGGCCGGAAGCCGGGCGTCGCGGCGTCCGGAAATTTTCCGGTGATCAGGCCGGCCAACTCATGTTGCAACCGGTCTCTTCCAGCGTGCCAGCAATCTTTTCGCCTTTGACGACTTCTTCGACCACGAAGAGGTCCTCAGGGTCGTTGGCACCCTTTGACTGGGCATGTCCGACATAAAGATCCGGGATGAGCTGATTCTGGCCTTTGCGATAGAAAGCACCATCTGGCATCAACGACACTTCGGGCGGAAGCTTGAAGCCCTGCATCGCCTTGGCCATTTTGCCCGCTTCAAGCGATTTCGCCTGCTGGGCCGCTAGGGCGCAGGTCCAGGTTGAGGCATAGCCGAACCACGTACGCGCGGTCGGGACTTTGCCGCCGGTCCGCTTGCGGATATCATCGACGAACTCCTTCACGTGCGGAACATTCGGCTGATTCCAGTACCACTCGAACACCCAAGTTCCGATCCGCGCCTCAGGTGGCAGGCCGTTTAGCACTTCCAATTCCTGCTGCGCGCCAGCCAGATGGAATTTCTTGTCGAGGCCGAACTGCACCGCTTGCTTGAGCGCGTTCACCGCGTCGTCGCCCGCCACCAGGAAGATGATGACGTCCGGGTTGGCTGCCTGCGCCTTGATCAGGTAGGAGGAGAAGTCAGTGGTCCCGAGCGGGGTCAGGTCGCCGCCCACTTTGGTGCCGCCGAGCCTAGTGCAGGCCTTTTCCAGGCCCGCCTGCAAGGTATGGCCGAAGGCGTAGTCGGGTGTGATGTAATACCACTTCTTGCCGGCCTTCGTGATCAGCGTGCCGGCTACCGCATTGGCTTCCATCTGCGTGGTATTGCAGACCCGGAACACGTTCCAATGGCAATTGGTGCCGGTGACCGGATCGGTGTGGCCACCCGGGACAACGTGAAAAACGCTTTTCTCGTACGAGACGTTGGCCATTGCGGCGGCCAAAGCGGAATTCACGTTACCGAGCAGGAAGTCTATCTTGTCGCGGTCGATCAGCTTGCGCGCCTTTTGCACCGCCGTGCCGGCGTCGCCACTGGTCGAATCCTCGACCAATAATTCAGCCTTGCGGCCGAGAATGCCGCCCTTGGCGTTGATCTGGTCGATCGCAAGTTGGCAGCCGATCAATTCGTTCTTGCCGACCGCCGCATAAGTGCCGGTCAGCGGATTATCAAGTCCAATTTTGACCGGCTCGTCAGCAAGCGCCTTAATAATGAAAGGCGAAGCGACTTGCGCAATGCCTGCTAACGCTGTCGCCTTGATTAGGGTGCGACGGTCTACTTGCATCACGAATTTTGGTCTGCTCATTTTATCCTCCCTCTGACTTCACTTTTTTAATTTTGTCGCCAACTTGTAGCGCAATAGTAGGAGCCTGACCTTTGGTAGACCAGATTGATATAGGAGTTTTATGTGCGCACTACGAAAGTCGTAATAAAGCCCGTAAGGTACTGAGATAATTAAATGTCAGTCGGTCGCAATTGAATTCATAAAGGCCGCCGACTATTAAATATTTGTAACCCCCGCGGGGTGGCGTGATCTGGCAGACAGCGGATTACAGTCCCATCGTCATTTGTTCCAGCACATCGATTAGCCATGCGGCGGCCTGCAGTACCGAAGCCCGCCGAGCCAGTGTTTCCTTGCGGAATGTTTTGTTAAGCAGGGCAAGCGCTGATTTATAGGCAGGATACCGCTTTGCGCCTTCGCCAAGTCCGGCCAAACGCGCGGTCAGTTCGCCGCGTCGGGTCTCCATCGCAGCGTAGCGATAGCGGAAGCTCTTGAGTGCTGATCTTGGCGATTTGGCGCGTCGGACGAACCCAATAAGACGGCGCCGCATATTGAACCTATTTTTGTCCAGTCCGCCGCCAACTTCAAAACAGTGATAAAAACTCAAGACGGCTTGGTGATCACTCGTCAAGAGAAACCGACGATAAAGCCGGGCATGAGGGGATCCACATGTCCGTCCTGGGACATTCGCGGACGTGACCACCTTATGACCCCGGGTTTGGCTCGAATGGTTGTCGACGAAAACACAATCAAAGTTGATGTCCCGGCGCTGAGAGGTGCTCGATGAGGAAGCCATGGCGCGAACAAGCTAATGTCCGCTCTGGGTCAAAAGCGGACATGTCGAGGGCTACGAGAATTTTCCCCAAGCGTGCTCCGTTGCCCACCAGATAATCCAACCGCCGAAGACAATGAG
>JBATYN010000010.1:0-2444 GCA_049674125.1 Pseudolabrys sp.
GGTAACTTCAATGATCTGGTGCGAGGGGCGCAATCCTTTGCGCGTCGGCAACCGACAGCATTTCTCGGAATGGCCGTGCTCGCAGGCTTCGGCGTCGTCCGCTTCCTGAAGAGTTCGGCCGATGAAGCCGAGGGTGTCACGGGCAGCAAAGGATCCGGCTCACAGCGAGCGAGTGCGAGCAATTATTCGGGCGCCGCCAGCAATCCGTCGCAGGACTTGGGGTATCGTGATGAATTCACCAAATAGCCGTTCGATCTCCGAGCTCTTTAGCGATGCGGTCGGGCAACTCGCCAAGCTGATTGGTAACGAGTTCGATCTGGCCCGCGCTGAACTATCCGACAAGGCCGGTCAGGCGGCTCGCGCCGCGGCGATCATCGGCGCGGGGGCCGCGATCTTTATCCCGGCGCTGGTGATGCTGCTGTTCGCCGCCGCGGCAGCGTTGATGCACGCCGGTCTCTCGGACCCGGTTGCCTATTTAATAACGGGCATTGGCGCCGCCGCGGTCTCGGCGGCTCTCATCGCAACCGGTGTGAAGCGGCTTTCGGGTGATGCCCTAAAGCCCACGGTGACGCTTGATCAGGTACAGCGCGACAAGGTCGCGGCAAAGGACATGATGCGATTAATAGCATGCCGGAAGAAAAGGGATCGGACTTTATCCACGATCTCGGCGACGCCGTGCGCAAGAATCCGGTTTCGGCCGCGTTGATCGGGATGGGTGTGCTCTGGCTGTTTTCAGGTAGCAAACCCGTAGCAATGGCAGGCGAGTTCGTTCGCACGGGCCTGGATCGCCTCCCGGACGCAAAGGGTGATGCATTCGATGGCGCCCGATCGACGCTGAGATCCGGCACCGCTTCCGTCGGCGAACGAGCGACCTCTGTGACGGGCGCGATGAGTGACGGAGCGGCCGGTACGGCTGATAACGCCGCTCGCTACGGGCGGGAATATGCCGACTCGGCCTCCAGCTACGTCTCGTCGATCCCGGGGACAGGGTCCGAAATGTTTGAAACGATCCGTTCGAATCTTTCTGAGGTTTTCAAGGCTCAACCATTGGCGCTGGGGGTGGTCGGCCTTGCGATCGGCGTCGGTATCGCCGCAGCCCTGCCGGCGACAGAGCTGGAATCTGATTATTTGGGCGAAGCCAGTGACGCCGCCAAGGCAAAGGCCTCCGAATTTGCGTCCGCCCAAGCCGATCGAGTATCGGCAGTTGCGGGAGATGTGATGGAAGCTGTTGCCGACGAGGCTCAGAGGCAGGGCTTGACGCTAGAGAGCGCAAAATCCGCTGTCGGCGATATCTCGGCCAAGGTCGGCCGGGTGGTGGATGCGGCGGGGAAGGGCTTTTCGGAGCGGACAAGTCTTTCGGAGCCGAAGCATTCTCTAAGCAGTAACTGAGAGGTAGTCGACCTCTTGTGTAGCAGAGGGCAGCGCGTGGCGCTGCCTTGGTCACGCTGCCATTGCGGCTACTCACATTCACAAGTGCCTGCCGGACAACCTGATGCGGCAGGATGGGCTAAGCGTACCATTGGCTCAGCGTTAGAACGCCATACTCCACGATGAGTTTTATGAGTGCGGCCAATAGCGCCACGATCAGCAGCAATACTGACAGTTTCCTCAATGTGTACCACCTGGGGCGGTGACACCGGGGGCACAGCCCCTGTTTTGGAGCAATGTTGGCACCGCATTCCGTGCAACGGGCCAACGCGGTCTCCATTCGTCATTCAAGCCTGTTTCTGTCACCATTTAAGATCGGGTAAGCAAAACGGTTCCAATGGGTCCTATCCAGAGTCGCGTCAGCAGCGGCGGTGGAACCTTCGTGTTTCAGCGAGCTTATAGGTGCGCAGGAACACCGAGGAGGATGAAATGAACGGTTTGATTTATCTGGTTGGACTAGTGGTGGTCGTCTTGGCTGTATTGTCGTTCTTCGGTCTGCGATAGGGATCGAAGAAATGACATTGGAAAACGTCGTGGCGGGGCCGCTGAATGCGGAGCAGAAATATTTGCCATGGACGCCGGTCATCGCCGGGGCTTTGGCTGCGACAGCACTTTCCCTAATCCTCGTGACCTTTGCGGCGGCGGTCGGGCTAGGAGTGAGTTCCACTTCGCCCACGTGGCGCGATGCGTCCGCCGCATTGTGGATCCTGTCAGGTCTTTACCTCATTCTCCAGGCCATAGTCAGTTTCGCTTTCGGCGCTTACATTGCCGGGCGACTGCGTCGGCCGCTTGCCGCGGGACCAACAGACGAAGTCGAAAGCCGGGACGGTATTCACGGACTGACCGTCTGGGCTGTCGCGGTGGTGATTGGCGCCCTGTTGGCTGGAGTAGTCGGCGCAGCCACGGTTAGCCGTGCGCCTTCCACTGCAAACGCCAGTGCCGCCGAACCGCTGCTGAGCTATGAACTTGACCGGCTCTTTCGCTCGGCTCGTCGGCCGCCAAATGTCGACGTGCGT
>JBATYN010000011.1:0-4911 GCA_049674125.1 Pseudolabrys sp.
AGCCGGCGCTGGCGGTGCGTGCCGCGCGCGAAGCGGTGAAAGTCGAGCGTGCCGAGGGCTTGTTCAACCTCGCGCGCGACGTCGGCCGCGTGGAAAAAGCGGCGGGCGGCCGTGCTGCGCTTGATGGATTGAAGATCGCGAAAGAGCCGAGCGATATCACACGCATTGCCAAGCTGGCCGAGAAGGAGGGGAGCCGGACGCGCGCGATTCTCAAGATTGCCGGACGCGGCGCGATCACCGTTGCAGCTTTGGCCTTCGATGTGAGCCTGTGGCTGTTAGGTGCATTATTTGCGGTGTTCGGTTTCGTGTCCGCACTCAAGAGTGCGACCGAGCGCGCGACTTTGCGCTTTCTTCGCCGCCGCAGGGAGCGGCGTAGGCAGCGGGAATTAGAGTCGTTTGCTGCCGCATCGGCTCACGGCTAGTAATCTTCCATGGCCAGTTTTAAAAACGGCGACGTCGAGATTGCCTATCTTGATGAGGGCGAGGGCAAGCCCGTTGTGCTGGTCCACGGCTTTGCCTCCACCAAAGAAGTGAACTGGGTTGCCACCGGGTGGGTAACGACGCTCAACCATGCTGGTCGGCGCGCGATCGCGCTCGACAACCGGGGGCACGGCGCGTCCAGCAAGCTCTACGATCCATCCGCCTACCATAGCGCGACCATGGCGGACGATGTGCGCGCGCTGCTCGATCATCTCAAGATCGAAAGCGTGGATGTGATGGGTTATTCCATGGGCTCACGCATCACAGCGTTCCTGGCCGTCAAATATCCGGGCCGCGTACGTTCGGCGATTTTTGGCGGCCTCGGCATAAGACTGGTGGAAGGAGTCGGCCTGCCGGAAAGTATTGCTGAAGCGCTGGAAGCGCCGTCGCTCGATGATGTCAGCGATCCCACCGGGCGGGTCTTCCGTATTTTTGCCGACCAAACGAAATCTGATTTGCGCGCGTTAGCCGCCTGCATCCGCGGCTCGCGGCAGACGCTCGCCCGAACGGAGGTCGCTGCCATCCGCGCGCCAATTCTGGTTGCCGTTGGCACAAAAGACCAGGTCGCGGGCAGTGCCCAGGAATTAGCCGCGCTCATTCAGGGTGCTCGCGCGTTGGATATTCCAGACCGCGACCATATGTTGGCCGTCGGCGATAAAATTTATAAGGCCGGCGTTATCGACTTCCTTAACCAACGCGGATGAGCCATGCGCGGGGCGCTCTGCCGGGCTCTCTTTGCAACTGGGAAATTGTGATAAAAGACCTATGTAGGGGTTCGAGAGACGCCGGGAGACTGAGGATCATGGCTCAATACAAGACACGGCCGGTACGCGGCCTCGACAAAGTCGATCCCGTTTGGGCGCGTATTCGCAGCGAAGCAGAGGATGTCGCGCGCCGCGAACCCGAGCTTGCCACCTTTATCTACGAAAACATCCTCCATCACGACCGGCTCGAAGTTGCGATCGCCCACCGCATCAGCCAGCGCCTGGATCATGCCGACGTGTCGGCAGACCTGATTCGGCAAGCTTATGACGTCGCGCTCGAGGATCAACCGACTCTGGGAGACGCATTCCGCGCCGACATCGTTGCCACCGTGGATCGCGATCCGGCCACCAGCCGATTCATCGAGCCCGTGCTCTATTACAAAGGCTTCCACGCCATCCAGACCCATCGTCTCGCGCACTGGCTGAACGGCAAGGGCCGGAAGGATTTTGCGCTCTACCTGCAAAGTCGGTCTTCGTCCGTTTTCCAGTGCGACATCAATCCTGCAGCAAAAATTGGACGCGGAATTTTTCTCGATCACGCGACAGGGCTTGTTGTCGGCGAGACCGCAGTGATTGAAGACGACGTTTCAATCTTGCACGATGTGACGCTCGGCGGCACAGGCAAGGAGCACGAGGACCGGCATCCGAAAATCCGCCGTGGCGTCATGATCGGCGCGGGTGCCAAGATTCTCGGTAATATTGAAGTCGGTCATTGCGCACGCATTGCGGCCGGTTCGGTTGTCATCAAGCCCGTGCCGAACAACGTTACGGTCGCCGGCGTCCCGGCCAAGGTCGTTGGCGAGGCCGGTTGCCCGGAGCCATCGCGCGCGATGGACCAGATGCTCTACGGCGTTATGCTCGACGGTTAGGTGTTGCGCCGGCCCCACCAATCGGGCAAGGAGACGCTGCTTTAAGACAGGAGTGGCCCGTTGGACGTCCAGGAAGTCAGAAAACTCGACGGCTATCTGAAAAAGCTGTTCGGCAACACACATATTCGCGTCGTGCCGAAGGGCTCGGATACCGCTGAAATTTTTGTTGGCGAAGACGACCTCGGCGAGCTCACCGTCGACGACGAAGATGGCGAGCGCTCGTACAATTTCCGCATGGTCATCCAGGTTGGCAGCGATCCCAGCATCCAGCCGGTGCCGACGCTCAACGCATATCTCCGGCACAAATTCGACAACGAAAAAATCCGCGTGGTCACGCGCCCGAAGAAAACCGATTCACTCGAAGTTTATATCGACGAAGAATTCATTGCGGTGCTGTTTCTGGAAGTCGAAAAAGGGCGCCGTTCGTATATTCTCGAATTGCCCATCCTCGACGTCGATCTGGTCGACTAAACATCACCCGGCTGATTCCCGCATAAGCGGGAATCCAGCTTTATCGTTTGATTCGGAAAACCTTGCTTTGGGTCCCCACTTTCGGGGGGACGAGCGGAGCGTCGGTCAATTCGGATGCAGCCGCGCGGCCAGGCGGTCGATCCCGCTTGCGACGTTTTGCCAATCGGTCAGCCAGTCGCGCGGAAATCGCAACGTCACGTCGGCATTGCCGATCCGCCGCTCCAGCATGCAGACGCCTGAATTGGTGACGCCCTTGCGCGAGCAACGGGCAAGAAAATGCTCCGGCGCTGCCGACTCGAACACCAGATCCTCGCCTTGGTACGGCGTGTCGTCGCGAAATCCACGGAAAGTAAGTCCAGGCGGCCCGGCGACCGGTTCCGCAACCAGATACCGTGGATAGATTGTCTGCACGCGCTCGAGTAGCGGGAGGGTGGCGTCGCCGGATGCAATGGTCACGAACAGGCGTTCGTTCAGATCGACTGGCGCATTGAGGGTCGGCTTGACGGCGGGGTCGGGCGGCACGAGCGAGGGCCACAGATACGAAAGGTCGACGCGCTCCTGCGTGCCCGGGCGTCGCTGGACGCTCATGCGGATCGCCGCCGGCTCGATATTGAAGGCCGTGCCGGAAATCACGATTGGCAACGAAGGCGCATCGAGGGCAACAGGCGCATCCGGCCATCGCGGCCACAACGTGTAAGCCACGTAGAGGGCGGCGATAACGACCACTGCGGCGAACACCACAAGGGGCGCTAGCAGGGGGCTATGACCGGTATGTCGCCTGCGCTGGGGGGGGCGGCGGGTTGCCGGAGTGGGCCCCTGCGCGAGAATGGCCAATGCCGTCTCCTTTGAAGAATCCAGTCGGCTTGCGAGGCCCGGTTCGGGCGAATCGGCCGGATTATGCCACGGCGCGCCCGGCTGGAGCCCGCAGGGCGCACGCATTTACCATCCGTTAAGGATTGGCTGGCGCGGGCACGGCCCGTTTGCAACAGATGGCCTCAGGTATTGCGTTGAGGCCCCGGATGTCCCCAGAATCCATGCAAATGTTATTCGCCCTGGCGTTCGGCTTTGCCGTCGCGGGCATGTGCGGCTCCGGCTACCGGCTTGCGACCGACCGCTTGCCAAGTTTTAGCCAGCTTACAAGCGGCCCAGGCGCAGCCGCGTTTGCGGCAATACCGGTGCTGATACTGTCGGCTCCCTTTTTGATCATGCGCAACACCGTTCTCGGCCGCCGCCAGGAAGGCCGCCGCTTTGAGGTCGTTTTCCTGGCGACCTTGATCGCGGGCTTCTGGAGCCTGATGTCGGGCCTGGTCCTTGTGACGACGCTGCAGGCCTGCAGTTTCCTGTTCGCTTAAGCGCGCTTCCCTCGTCATTGGTGTTCGGGCAAATTCGCCGACGTTAGCGGAGGCGGAAATGCCGATTTATGAACTTGATGGACAGTCGCCGGAATTTCCGGGCGAGGCCCAATATTACGTCGCCGAAACCGCGGTTCTGATTGGTCGCGTGCGGCTTAAGGCCGAGGCGAGTGTGTGGTTCGGCGCAGTCTTGCGCGGCGATAACGAATGGATTGAGCTCGGTGAGCGGTCGCAAATCCAGGACAATGCCACGCTGCACAGCGATCCGGGATTTCCGATGACGATCGGCCGCAATTGCGTCATCGGCCACAATGTTATTCTCCACGGCTGCACGGTCGACGACGATTCCTTGATCGGTATGGGTGCGATCCTGCTCAACGGCGCCAAGATCGGAAAAAATTCTTTGGTCGGCGCCGGCAGCGTCGTCACCGAGGGGAAAAGCTTCCCGGACAATTCGTTGATTGTAGGTGCGCCGGCGCGCGCAATTCGCACGCTTGACGAGAAGGCGGCCGAAATGATCCGCGGCGGGGCCGACATATATGTGCGGCGCTGGAAACAATATGCGAAAGGCTTGAAGCGGATCGGCTGAGCCTTAAGCCGCCTCTTTTCTGCTTTCGACTTGCGGTGGGACGCGCAATGCGATTGCAATCCTGTTCCAGATATTGATGGCCGCCGCGGCCGCGGTGAGATCGACGATCTCTTTATCGGAAAATTGCTTGCGCACCGCCTCAAAGACCTAATCCGGAACATGACCCTGAGTGACCAGCGTGATCGCCTCGACCCAGGCGAGAGCCGCACGTTCGCGCGCACTATAGATCGGCGCTTCGCGCCACGCGGCGAGCAGGCGCATGCGTTCGTCGGTTTCACCGGTCTTGCGTGCATCGCGCGTATGCATGGCAAGACAAAAGGCGCAGCCGTTGATTTGTGAAGCACGGATCTTGATAAGCTCGCGCAATTTGGCATCAAGACCGGACT
>JBATYN010000012.1:0-15659 GCA_049674125.1 Pseudolabrys sp.
CGTGGTGTTGCGCGACAGTACATCGATGTTGCCGGATTGCAGGGCCTCAAATCGGCGGCTCGCCGCAAGCGGCATGTACGTCACCTTGCCAGCGTCATTAAAGATCGCCGCCGCAATCGCGCGGCACAGATCGACATCAAAGCCGCTCCAATTTCCTGTATTGTTGCGGGCGGAAAATCCATAGAGGCCTTCGCTGACACCGCAATTGAGTGTGGCGCGATCCTTAACCGCCTTTAGCACCTGCGCATTTGCCGCCCTTCCAATAGATCCCGCCACGGGTGAAATCAGAATGACTACAAATGTAACGACTGATCTCCAACTATTCATGCGCATTTTTTCTTCTCAATATTTGCGATCGTATGGTGGCGGGCCGAAAGCGTCGCGAAATCCCGCTGGCCGCGCTGGCGACCAAGATGGGATATCGTACCAACCCGAGCCAGTGCATTGGAAGGGGATCGCGGTACCGGAGACGTAATCATTTGCGGCGCTGGCACTCACGCTCGTCGCGACGATATTCGGCAAAATAGAGGATGAGCCCATTTTGCCAGGGTGGCAGTCATAAGGCGTTTTCGTAGCTGATTCTTTACCCGGGAATATTATTGCTTCGGATCCAGCTCATTCGTCGAGTTGGCCTTTCGGCCAAGCAAATTCACGAGCAGATATGGTTCATATTGGGAGGGTCGCGTCGGATCAAAGGACAGACCGGCTGTCTCATCGTGGCGTTCGCTCTAGCCCGACCGTGGTCACGAGGAGTTACTTTTTTTTGGCGCCCGTGCGGGCAATGCTCTTGATCGCCAACGGCGCGCGGCCGGATTTTTCGGCGATCTCGCGATCCTGCTCGATAATAAAGCCGCGAGCAGGTTCGTCCTTTTCCAGGCCCCCGAGCAGTTCTGCCGGCACGCGCCGGTTGGAGCGCTGCGAGCCGTCTTCATAGACGACGTCGAAGAATACGAATTCGCCCTTGGGGTTGGTGCCTGGTTTCTTTGGCATGGCGGATGTCCTAGCACAAAAGAAAACGCCAGCGCTCGCGCGCTGGCGCATTCATCAAAAAGAAAATTAGACTGCTTGCAGATTGGCAGCAGCAGACTTGCCGCTGCGCGGATCGGCCTGCACGTCGAACGAAACCTTCTGGCCTTCGTTGAGATTATGCATGCCAGCGCGCTCGACTGCCGAGATGTGAACGAACACATCGGGGCCGCCGCCGTCTTGCACGATAAAGCCGAAGCCCTTTTGGGCGTTGAAGAACTTAACGGTACCTGTGGCCATCATGGCCTCCTTATAAAAACGCGAAAAGGCGTTTATGCCCCATGCAAACCATTCACATGGGCCTCATATCCGGATTTTGCGTGTTCCTAGGAAAAGGCCGTTAAGGCCGAAACTGTAAGGGCAGGCGCAATCGCGAACGCGCCTTATATAGGCCTGCAGCGCCTGTATTGCAATCGCCAGGGCAAGACTAGGGCAAGACGCTTCTCCTGCACATTTCATTCGTTAACGAATGCTTTCGACTTTGCGGCAGAGATGTGGCGCGGTTGCCGAATTGCCACGAACGCGGGCAGCGCTTGCCGCATTTAGAATCAACTGCACACGTTTGCGACGCGCGCACGACATGCGCATGAGTCGCGCGCATGGAACGTATGTCGCGCCACGTATGGCGATGAGTACGAATTACGCTTATGTGGGTGGTAACAAAAACAAAAAAATGGGAAGCGCCTATGGAGTCGTCGAGCCCAAAGAAAGGGAGATGATCCATGGCTTACGCTCCGACCACCGTCGCTTCGCGCGACTTCGAGATCAGAGAAACCCCCACCAAAACGCGCATCGGGCTTTTCCGATGGCTCGCGAATGCAATGTTTCTTTCGCGCCAGCGCCAGGCCGATCGCGAGATTGCTCGTTATCTTCAAAATAGCAAATTTACGGACGAATCCGAGCGCGAGATCGAACGTCTCTTTCTGTCGACACCACCACACTTCTAGTATTCTTCAAAGGAGACGATGACGATGACGACGCTACCCGTTCGCGCACCCTTCCTGCCGGCTTTTTTCGGCTTCGGACGTGTGTTCGTTTTTTTTAAGATGTTTTTCGAAGTGATTGCCGACGCGCAGCGTCAGGCTTCGGCCGCCCACAAGCGCTATCCCTTCGCTGAGTGGTGAGGTAAGGCCGACTATGCCGCGCCTTCGACCACCCGCATATCGCGCTCGACATTGCCCGTGCCAAGCGCCTTGAGTGCTTCTTTGTAGGCCGGGGTGTCGTGGCAGGCGACAGCCTTATCGATGCTGTCGAATTCGACCAGCACCACGCGTTCGTTCATCCCAGCCTCATACGTTTTTGTTGGATTGCCGCGTGCGAGAAAGCGGCCGCCGGCCGACTGGATTGCCGGCACCGCGAGCTTGGCGTAGGCCTTCCACGCCTCGGGGTTTTTTACTGAACGATAAGTCACCACCCAATAACCTTTCGGCATGTCACTCTCCCTGTAGATTTGTCCGGAAAATCTATGGCGTAAATGCTCGCCGCAGCAAGGCCCGCGCGTCTTCAGTGCCGTCGAGCGGACGCAGCGTACGGCGTGTCACTTCCCAGCCCCCCTTTCCGCGCTTGAGCTCCCAGCGATTGGCACCCGCGCGGTGGATACGAAAGCCGGTCGTTGTCCCATGGCCGGAAACCTCGCGTGACGCGGCCTGCTTGTCCGGAGTGATGATCTGTAAATATGACGTTGCTACCGCCGTGTCGCCGTTAAGTTCGACGCGCGGGAGACTGGCAAAATGGCAAAGGCCTCCCGCAATTGCGGCCTGGTGCTCGGGCGTCCTTACGATCGCTGCGATGGCCTCGTTGCCAGCCGCGCCTTTTCCGTGTCCGAGATCTATCTCGCCATCGGCCGCGAACGCATCGCGATAGTAACCGTCGGTGCCAGTGTCAGCAGCGAGCGGGTGACTTGCGATTAAATGATAGATCGCAAGTGTGTCCTCGACCGCGCGCAGGCGGTCCTCCAGCGTGTTGTGTGGTGTGCTCATGTCGAGATCCCCGTGGCGCATGGTGGCGAGAATTCTTCGGCCGTTTTATCCGTGAATCCTAAGACAGGGTTAGGCGAAAAAGGTCGGCCGCGACCATGGGAAGTTACAAGTGTGCGTCTAGCAACCGAATGGGCGGCGAGGAAGGACGACGCGGTAGAGGTACTTGGGCACAGTCTGAAGCAATTCGTGATGGAACCAATGGGGATTAACTCCGTTGCGTCACAAAGTTGCCGGAGTTTCTCACGAAAAGCCGCACTTCCAGCCCACAATTCGCATCTGCAAACCCGGAGCCGCTATGATTCGCAAACTCAGCCTCACCACGCTTCTGATTGCGCTTGTTGCCGCGGCAGCGCCAGCGTTCGCGCAAAAACAGCGTTTCGCGAGTGTCGATGCGAACGGCAATCTTGATTCGCTAATCGCCCGCCATGCCGCTGCGAATAATTTGCCGGAAGATCTGGTACGTCGTGTGATCAAGCGTGAGAGCGGTGGTAATCCGCGCGTCGTCAGTGCGGGCAATTACGGGCTCATGCAGATCAAGCTCGCGACAGCACGTTCTATGGGCTACACCGGCAACGCTGCTGGTCTGCTCGATGCCGACACCAATATGACCTATGCGGTGAAGTATCTCGCCGGCGCTTATCACGTTGCGGGCGGCAACCTCAACCGCGCGGTGCATTATTATGCCGCCGGCTATTACTATGCCGCCAAGAATAAAGGCATGGCGACGACCGCCAACGGTCAGGCCCTCGACTCATTTGCCTCCGTTCCTGCGAACAGCGTGAAATTCAGTTCAGAACAAAAATTGCGCGGAGCAATGGCCCAAGGCGAGAGCGCAGCATCCTCGTCCAGTCTTTATAGCGGCCGCATCGACTATCACTGATCGCTCGGGGGATCGGCCCGCGGCCACAGGTTCAAATATTTGCTTTAAGGGGCGCGGCTCCGCCGCTAGTACGGGGTGGTGCGCGGAATCGTGGAAAAGACCGACTGGTTCGTCTGCGGGGCGACGTACGGCGGTTGTTGATACTGCTGACTGGCCTGCTGGTTTTTGTATGCAGGTTGCTGGTGCTGCTGCCCGCCGAACAATGCCTCAAACAGATTGAATTGTTGAGCCGACGTGGCGGCGGCAACCGCTTTCGTGCGATGCACGCGGTGTGCTGTGCGTCGCCGAGTTTCGCGTTGTGGCCAGGCAGGTTCTGGATTTTTCACTGCCGGCGCATCTTCCTCGCGCGAGGTCACTGGCAGCTCTGTTGAAGATGGCTCACCGATTTCGACTGGAATGCTGACGCTGGGTGCCTCGATGATCGAGCCGGTTTCTTCCGGATCCGTATCGGTGCGGTCGGTCGGTAAGCCGGCAATTTGTGAGCTGCTGGAGGGCGTCGGCATTTCGGCTAATTCGCGCAGACGCTTGAGCTCCGTGGCGCGCTTGAGAGCGGCAAGGATGAGGAATTGCCGTACTTCGGGGTGGCGATCACGGTCGACGAGGGCGCCACGTGCCGGCGCGTTTGCCGTGATCAGCGGCGATTGCGACCCGTCCGGCGGGCTGAGTGCCAACACGAGGATCAAAATGGCGAGAAGTACGCCGCCCACAGGGAGAATCCGGAGAATCGGCAGCATCGGCCGTGCATAACTGAGTCGGCGTCAATACCAAAGCCCCGCTTGCACCCGGTTCGTTCGGCAACCAAGGCTGTGAGGCTTTTATATCACGCGTACCGTCACGCGAGTGTCACATAGGGTCGTGACAGCGCAAGTCACGGTTGCTAGGAAACGGCACCATTTGGGTTGCGGGGAAGTGTCATGATGAAGAAACCGAATTGTCCAATCATCGCGATCGAAGAACATTACTGGGACCCGGAATTGGCCAAACATTTCACCGGTCCCGAGGCCGGCCGCGGCAACGAAACGGACGAGCGGCTCTACGATCTGGGTAGCCTGCGCATCAAGGAGATGGATGAAGCGGGTATCGACATCCAGGTTCTATCGCACGGTGCACCCTCGACCCAGAAGCTTGGGACCGACATTGCCGCCGGCCTGACCCGTCAGGTGAACGACCGGCTCGCCAAAGTGTGTGCAGCCAATCCCCAGCGTTTTGCCGCCTTTGCTTCGCTCCCGACAGCCGACCCTAGGGCGGCTGCCGACGAGCTCGAGCGTGCGGTCACCAAGCTCGGCTTCAAGGGTGCGATGCTGCACGGAATGTCGAACGGCGAATTTCTTGATCTCAAGAAATACTGGCCGATCTACGAACGCGCGGAAAAGCTGGATGTGCCGATATACTTCCATCCGTCGCTGCCTCATCCCAAGGTGACGGAAATCTACTACCAGGATTATGCAAAAGATTTCCCGCTCGTCGTACGACCGGCATGGGGTTACACGGTGGAGACGGCGACACAAGCGATCCGCCTTGTGCTCTCCGGAGTGTTCGACGCACATCCAAAACTGAAAATCATTCTCGGCCATTTCGGCGAGACGTTGCCATTCCTAGTCTGGCGCATCGATACATCGCTCAAACGGCCGGGCCAGAAGGCAATGAGCTTCCGCGATATTTTCTGCAATAATTTTTATGTCACCACGAGTGGCTTCTTCTCCGACCCGGCGTTGATTTGTTGCATGCTTGAAATGGGTGTTGACCATATATTGTTTGCAGTTGACTGGCCGTTCGTCATGAATCCGCCTGCGGTCGAATGGATGAAGAACGTATCGATCTCCGACTCAGACAAAGTCAAAATATTGAGCGGCAACGCCAAGCAACTTTTGAAGATGTAGTCAGCCGACAGGATGGCGTCGATAATAGTCGGCGTCAGCGGGTTGTTGTTTCCAGCGCTTGTTGCCACGCCAGTCGCGATGATGTGCGCGCATGTCGGCGCCATAGCGCACGCGGAAAAGCAAAGTCCGGGCGGGCCCGTTCTCGTATTCGTGCACCTCCCCAGGCGGGTGAACCACGAAAGCGCCTGGTGTCACGGCAATCGTTTCCGTGGGTGTCCGCATGGTGCCGCCGCCGGAATAGCAGAAATAGATCTCTGTGGCTTCGGGGTGGCAATGATAGGGACTGATCTGGCCTGGCTCCCAACAAGCAACGGTGACATCGCCTTCGCCGACCTTCCGAAGGATTTTCTCGACGTGGTGCTTTGGATTCCACTGTTGCTCGCGTTCAAGACTGAAAACGTGCATGAAACCTGCTCCCGACAATGAAGAGGTTTTGAGCCTACCGCAACAATTGCATGGACAGGAGAGGCCGCCGTTGCCTATCGCCCGGGCCCATTGATAGAAGGTTCGTGCTGGGCCCGTAGCTCAACTGGTTAGAGCCGACCGCTCATAACGGTCTGGTTGGAGGTTCGAGTCCTCCCGGGCCCACCACGCGGCAGTTTCGGATATCTAGGGCAATGAATTGCCGCCTGCTGCCTTAACGGCCGACCCTTCCGAAACCGTGGCGCTGACCGACATCGGGCGGCTGCCGATGGTAAGGTGAGATGTTGCTAACGCGAGCCGGCGGAGGATTGGCTCTGGATGCACGCAATACATGGAATAAGGTGGCAACACGACAAAGCCGCAGACATCGGTTGGTCGTGCATGAAAGGTTAGCAGGGACGCCCGGCTCTTCTAAGTTCATAACCTTCGTAGCATTCGACCGCTTGGCGCTCATTTGAGGCCTTCGAAATGGCAGGATTGGACGTCAACGGCGAAGGTCTGATGCTCGTAACCGGGGCGAGCGGTTTTGTTGGCTCCGCCATCGCGGTCGCAGCTCGCAAGGCGGGCTATCGGGTTCGCGTGCTGGTGCGACCGTCAAGCCTTCGAACGAATATCCAACCCGATGACGAAGTGGTCATCGGGGATATCTGCGATCGCGCGTCCCTGGCGCAGGCACTGCGGGGTGTCCGCTACCTGGCACATGCAGCAGCTGACTATCGGCTGTGGTCACCGTCCCCTGACGAGATCATCCGGACCAATCTGGAGGGAACTCGTTATCTTATGGAGGAGGCGCTACGCGCCGGTGTCGAACGCATCGTTTACACGAGCAGTGTCGCTACACTCGAATTACAAGACGATTCGCCGGCAGTCGAAACTCGGCCGCTTCCGGAGAGTAAGGTTATTGGCCCGTACAAGAAGAGCAAGGTCCTTGCTGAACGTCTCGTCGAAGAAATGGTCAAACAGCACCGTCTTCCGGCCGTCATCGTCAACCCATCGGCGCCCGTGGGCCCCCGCGATGTAAAGCCAACGCCGACTGGACGCATCATCGTCGAGTGTGCCCGCGGCCATATGCCTGGATATGTCGACACCGGTCTCAATCTTGTCCATGTCGACGATGTGGCGAGCGGGCATCTTGCGGCCTTGCGGCACGGTGAAATTGGCGAGCGATACATTCTCGGCGGGGAGAATGTGCTACTCGGCACCATGCTCGCGGACGTCGCCAATATTGTTGGGCGCCGACCGCCCACGCTGCGACTTCCGATCGCCGCGCTGTATCCGGTCGCGTTTGGCGCCGAACTCTGGGCGCGCCTGACCGGAAAGACGCCATTCGCGACGCTGGACGGGCTACGCATGGCGCGCCATCACATGTTTTTCAGCGACACGAAAGCGAGGCGGGAACTTGGATATACGTCGCGCCCCTACCGCAGAGCCATCGAGGACGCGATTACGTGGTTCAAGCAGGCCGGATATGTGCGCTGATCGGACCGAATCTGGCCACCATGTCGCGGAATTCTGAACGGCGCCCGGGGCGAGACCCCGTCTGTTTACCATCGCGATCGCAAACGCAGCAGTCCTTTGAATCGGCAGCTAGCGGTTCGCCATTCCGGTTGATTTCGCGGGCTGTCGTGTTCCATAATTAGTCGCTCGTTCTGCGATGGACGCCACATCATGCTCAGACATGCATTTGAAGCTGGGGCGCAATTCGAAAAATATCTAGCTCAAGCATATTGAACGTCGTCGCTCCTCGAAAGAACGTGTATACTTGTTATCGGAAAGTCTTCCGAAGGAACTGCAATTGGGCCGGGGGGTCTCCAAGGTCCTTGCCGCATCTAAAAATTAGGCCGCCTTTTTTCGGAAGGCGCGGATGAAGAACGTGACATGGATTTTGTGAGGGGCACCCGTACCATGCGTAAGGATATTAAAGTTGCCATCGCCGGCGTCGGCAATTGCGCCAGTGCGCTGGTGCAGGGCGTGGAATACTACCGCGATCGCCAGGGCACTGGGATCGAAGGCGTCATGCGCCACTCTATCGGCGGCTATAATTGTAGCGACGTCGAATTTGTAGCGGCGTTTGATATTGACAGGCGCAAGGTCGGTCATCCTTTGGAAGAGGCGATCTTTGCAAAGCCGAACTGCACCCGCATCTTTCAGAGCGCGTTGCCGGTGTCGAATGTCATCGTCCAAGCCGGTCCTGTGCTTGATGGGGTTGCCGCGCACATGGCCGACTATCCCGACGATGCGGCCTTCCGTTCTGCCGACCTTGAACCTACTGATGTCACGGCCGCGCTGCGCGCGTCGGGTGCCGAGGTTCTCATTTGTTACCTGCCAGTCGGCTCAGAACAGGCGGTGAAGCATTACGCCCAGGCCTGTCTGGATGCCCGCGTTGCTATGATTAATTGCGTTCCGATATTCATCGCGTCGGACAGGGTCTGGGCGCAGAAATTTCGCGACGCAGGCGTCCCGATCATCGGCGACGATATTAAAAGTCAGGTCGGAGCGACGATCGTACACCGGGCATTGGCGCGTTTGTTCGCCGACCGGGGGGTCGGCCTCGATCGGACGTATCAACTCAACACTGGGGGCAACACTGACTTCCTCAATATGCTTGAGCGGAGCCGTCTGAATTCCAAAAAGATCTCCAAGACGGAATCCGTCCAATCGCAGTTGGATGAACGGCTCGATCCACGTGACATCCACATTGGACCGTCCGACTACGTGCCGTGGCAGAAGGACAACAAAGTTTGTTTCATTCGGATGGAAGGGCGCGGCTTTGGCGATGCGCCGCTCGAATTGGAAATGCGGCTTTCGGTTGAAGATTCGCCAAATAGCGCCGGTGTGGTCATTGATGCGATCCGCTGCGTGAAGCTGGCGTTGGAGCGCGGCGAAGCCGGCCCGTTGGAGGCGCCATCGGCTTATTATATGAAAAGCCCGCCGCGGCAATTCCGCGACAGTGTGGCACGCGAAGCCTGCAACGCATTCATTGATGGCCGCGCTTTTGATCTTCCCGTCGAGGTGGTGCGCGACGCAAAGGTTGTGGTCCGTCCCGGCCGCTCCTAGTGAGCGTGAAGAGGAAATCGGACCCGCTTGATAGAGGCGGGAGATTTTCCAGGCCGGCTCGGCGCGCGGGCGCGTAGCGGATGATGGAGCCAGTCGAAACGCTACTCTTCGATTTTGGCGGCACGCTCGACGCCGATGGTGTGGCGTGGAAGGATCGCTTCTACACACTTTATCGGGCCGAAGGCCTGGATATGACTACCGACGATTTCGCGGCCATTTTCTTCGCCGCCGATGATCCTCTTGTTGGAAGTCTGCCGACCGTAACCGGGCTGTCAGAAACCGTCCACGCGTTGACCGCCAACCTGGAAGCCGAACTGACGCGCGCCGGTGCCGAATCCGAAAACGTCAGCGAACGGACTGACGATCGTCGCGGTCGGCGCGTTGCGTCCCGCTTCATGGCCGAGGCGTCGGCTGCGTTTGCGCGTAATCGTCCGATTTTGGAGACATTAAAGGAACGTTATCGTTTGGGCATCGTGTCGAATTTTTACGGCAACCTCGGAGCTGTGTGTCATAGCGCCGGTCTGGCTCGACTGTTCTCAGTCATGGTGGATAGCCACTGTGTTGGCGCCGAGAAGCCCGATCCGAAGATTTTTCATGCTGCACTCGAGACGCTTCACGCCATGCCAGAAACAACTGTGTTCGTGGGCGATTCATTGCGCCGGGACCGGGAAGGCGCTCGACGCGCGGGCATGCGCTTCATATGGATCGCGCCCAAAGAGGTTCAGGCCGCTGAAGCGCAGGCATCGGCGGAGCCGCTCGTCCATGCTACGGTCACCGAGCTGCGTGATCTCATGAAGATATTTAAATGAGTGGACTAGCGGGGTGTCCGATTCAGGGGGGCGTCATTGCCGCCGGCGAGGGGAATCGCTTGCGGAAAGATGGATATCGCGTCAGCAAACCGATGGTGCCGGTCGCCGGACGCCCCCTGATCGATCTGACCCTTGAACGTTTCCGCGCCACCGGCATTCGCCGTTTGACGATCATCGTCAACGACACAAGCGACGATTGCCGGCAATGGCTCCGCGACCATGGTGGCGATTTCGACCTCGACGTGATCGTGCGTTCGACTCCGTCGTCGTACGCCAGCTTCCAGATTGTTGTCGGGCGGTTAGCCGACGCGCCAGCCGTGATCACGACGATCGATA
Organism: Pseudolabrys sp.; assembly: GCA_049674125.1. Classification (GTDB taxonomy): domain Bacteria; phylum Pseudomonadota; class Alphaproteobacteria; order Rhizobiales; family Xanthobacteraceae; genus Pseudolabrys. Next base: position 10,391 of record JBATYN010000012.1, read on the forward strand.
CCGTCATGCCGGTTGATGATTTTATTACTTTTGTGAGATCGGCGACCACCTTCGCGAATGATGCAATCGTGCTCGGCCTGACCGACCATGTCGATGACGAAAATCCGTTGTGGGTGACGTTGGACGCCGCGGACGGCCGCATTCGGCAGCTTGGCGGCAGCAGGGGCAGCCATGTGACGGCCGGGCTTTATTGGTTGCCTGCGCGGCGGCCGGCGCAGCCCGCCACCAGCTTCGCCCGGCTCCGCGACTATCTCGGGTGGCTGGTTGCTCAAGAGCAGCCGGTTTATGGCCTTGTTTTGCCCCGCGTGTTCGATATTGATCGGGCGCGCGACGTTGTTGCAGCCGAGCTAGCGGGGCTCGGTCGTGAGCTTGGAAATACTGGCGCATGAACGCGGCTAAGACCTGCTGGGGCATTTATCGCGAGTTGGCACACTCGCCTGGGCGTATCGATGACGATAGTGCAATCATGAAAAGTGTCGGCGATGCGTTGGCGGCGCGAGGCTTTAATGTCGAGCTTGTCACTGCCGACACTGAATTCCACACCGGTGGCGCCAACATATTCGTGATGTGCGAACGTGGTCCGGTCCTTGATCGTCTCAAAACTGCAGAGAAGGCAGGATCGATCGTCGTTAATTCCCCGGATGCGATCCGCAACACCTATCGTCACCGCATGGTTGAGCTATTCGCGCAAACTCACGTACCGGCGCCCGCCAGTCAGATAGTAGCCAGCGATGCGAAGAAGCCGCGACCGGCCGCCGGGGTCTGGGTCAAGCGCTACGATTTCCACGCGACGCAAACTTCCGATGTCATATACGTAGCATCGGAGGAGGGCTGGCACGAGGCATTGCATCGATTTGCCAAGCGCGGCATCCCGTTCGTTGTTGCCCAGGAGCATGTGGCGGGCGATCTCGTCAAATTCTATGGTGTAAGAAGCGACACGACGGAGATCGATGCCAATTGGTTCGAATGGTTCTATCACCGCGACAAAGGCATGCTTGGTCATCGCTTCGAGGTTTTGCGCTTGCGCCGGGCTGCGTTCAGTGCTGCAGCTGCATTGGGGCTCGAGATTTTCGGCGGTGACGCCATCATCCAGGCCAACGGTGAACCCATGATTGTCGACATTAATGCTTGGCCCAGCTTTGCGCGATATCGCGATCAGGCTGCACGGGCAATCGCAGACCACCTGACCGAGCGCTTCCAGCGCCGACCGCGTATCGTAAACTTGACGAGGAGTTGATCCATGAACGCACCTCCCCGCAATATGGCGCCGTTGCCGCAGGACGGCGCGCAACGCCGTACCGTGCCCGGCCCCAAATCCAAAGCGATTTTTGAACGCGAGGCCGAGGCAATGGCACCCGGATTGCAGTCGATCGCTCTCTATTCACAAATCGTGGTCGACCGCGCCAGCGGTTGCACGATTATTGACATCGATGGGAACGAGTATCTCGACTTCATCGCAGGTATCGCGGTTGGCAGCCTTGGCCACTGCCATCCCCACTATGTCAAACGCCTAAAGGAACAACTCGATCGCGTTACCTTCGGCAGCTTCACGACCGAGACCCGTGAGCGTTTTCTCAATTTAGTCGTCGGGCTGTTGCCCGAGGGTCTTACCCACATCCAACTATTCTCGGGCGGCGCGGAGGCGGTCGAGGCCGCTTTCCGTCTAGCCAAATCGGTCACTAAGAAATTCGAGTTTATCGGTTTTTGGGGTGGCTACCACGGCAAGACCGCGGGTGTTATCGGCCTTCTCGGCGGAGGGTACCGCAATCATCAAGGCCCCTTTCCGCCGGGGATGCACCTGTCGCCGTATGCCAATTGTTATCGTTGCCCCTGGAAGCTCGAATATCCGTCTTGCGGCCTCGCCTGCGCGGACCATCTGCGCAACGTCATCAAGAACGATACACAGGGCGAGGTTGCGGCGATCATCCTGGAGCCAATGCAGGGAACCGCGGGCAATGTCATCCCGCCTGATGATTTCATTCACGCGGTACGAGAAATCGCAAATGAATTCGACGCGCTGCTTATTGCAGATGAAATCCTGACTGGCTTCGGTCGAACCGGAACGATGTGGGCGTCTGAACAATTCGGCCTTAAGCCCGACATCATGACGATTGGTAAGGGTATAGGCGGCGGCTTTCCTCTCAGCGCGGTCGCGTCGTCGTCCGAGCGCATGTCAGCCAAGCCGTTTGGAGAACCTAGCGGCAGTTCGTCCAGCTATGGAGGAAATCCGCTTGCCGCGGCCGCTGGGTTGGGCGCAGTCGAGGCTATCCTCGATGAGAAGCTAGTTGAAAATTCGGCGCGAGTCGGTGCGCTGATGCTCGACGCGCTCAAGGGGCTGCAGGAAAAATACCGATTCATCGGCGATGTGCGTGGGCGCGGCCTCATGATTGGCGTCGAAATGGTCGCCGATCGTACGACCAAGGTACCACTCGACAAGACCATTACCCGCGCGCTTTTCCATGAGGCACTGGAACGCGGCTTGATCACAATGTCTTACTCGCACAACATTCGGATTAACCCACCTTTGGTGATTACCGAGGATGAAGCGATGCGCGGGATCGATATCCTCGATCAATCATTTGCCGCGATCTCGCGGCAATTCGGGCTCGATTGAGGTTATGACGCGTGCTGCGCGGCGCATTTATCGGCTTCGGAAATGTCGCAGCAAATGGGCATCTACCCGGATGGCAATCTTGCGATGATATCAGAATCGTCGCTGCAACGGATGCTCTTGCTGGGCGGCGCGAGGCCTTTCTCGCAACGTGTCCCGATGGACGATGGTACGATAGCGTCGACGACTTGCTGTCTCGCGAAACGCTGGATTTCGTAGATGTGTGCACGCCGCCGGGCAGCCATGTGGCGCTTATAAATCGGGCGCTGGATGCGGGTCTCCACGTCCTCTGTGAAAAGCCATTGGTTACCCGGGTAGAGGATGCGCAGATCGTCGCGGCGGCCGCAGTGCGCGCTGCGCGCACCGTCCACACCGTTCACAATTGGCTCAAAGCGCCGATCTGTCTCAAGATTTCAGCGTTGATCGCCGAAGGAGCGATCGGGACCGTCGAATCCGTCCGCTGGCACACTTTGCGTACTCAGCCAGCAATTGCTGTCACCCCGGGGGGCGGCACAAATTGGCGTGTTGATCCGGAGATAGCAGGCGGTGGCATCCTGTTCGATCACGGTTGGCATGCGCTTTATTGCATCGTGCACTGGGCAGGTGTTCCCCGGGGTGTTGCCGCGCAACTCGAAACGCGGCGGTTTCACGAATGGCCGCTCGAAGACACCGCAACTCTTGACCTGGATCTGACTTCAGCCAGCGGCCACATCTATCTGACCTGGGCCGCGGACGAGCGCTCCAATCAAATAGAGATCAAGGGCAAGCAAGGCGACATCAATGTCGTCGGAGACTGCGTTATCGTCAGATCAGATTCAGGCACGCGTCGCTTATCTTGTCCGCCTTCACTCTCCGAAGGATCGCATCATCCCGATTGGTTTGTCGGAGTGATTGAGGACTTCCGGGTTGCAACAACGAGCCGCGGCAAAGGCAACCTGGATGAGGCGGTACTGTGTGCTCAGTTGATTGACCTTGCCCAGCGGTCAAGTGCCGCGGACGGTGCTCGCTTGCCAATCGGTACCTAGGCGTCCGATGTCGTCGGCATATTCGTGGGCCGCTCACGCACTGCAAGAAATACCAAGAAGAAAAAGAACATCGGTGCGCCAAGGGACGCTAAAAGCAGGAACCAGTTCGACTTTCCGAACAGCGCAAGAACAAGCACCAGATAGATAAAATCGCGGCGTGACGCGGCGTCGAGCAGCCGCGCCAGCCGGCGATCGGGAGTCGTCGTCACCGAGGTAAAGAGCGGGCCGCTGCCGTTTTTGTCGCGCATCAGTCTCCAATAGACGAAGGAGGCCGAGCTCAGATTGCCGAGGACCGCGGTGGCGCCAAGCAACAATGGCCACGCTGCGTCGGCTGTCAGGCTCCAACCAGCCGCCATGCAGCTAAAGGTGACCATGTGCACAATATTGTCACCCCAGAAATCAAGAACGCCGCCCCACCGCGATTCTTGAAATTTCAGCCTGGCCAATTCTCCGTCGCACCCGTCCAGGATCGAATGGGCCAATAACAGCAGCGCCCCGACAGTCTGCCAGGGCCAGAGCGCGGATAGAAAAAAGGGCGCGCCAGATAGGCCGACGGCAACCGAAACCAAGGAAATTTGATTAGGCGTTACGGCCGTAGGCGCCAGATAGCGCGAAATATGCAATGACAGCGGCCGCTCGACGTGCCGCGCCATGAACCCGTCGGTGTCCTTGACCAGCTTGGCTAGCAAGCGCCGCTCTGCGATACGAACGTCCATCGGGGTCGCTACGACTATCGGGTCGATCCCGACCGGAATTTCCGCTGGCGATCCGAAGCGACGAGTCAGTCGATCCTGCACCGCTGTTAAGTCGTATGCGCCGCGGTCCGTCTGCAGCACCGCAAGCGCATCGGGTACCGCTGCCGCAGTGAGCATGACGATCCGGTGAGGGGACGCCGCCCAGGCGGCTGGTTCAATCCTCATCTCGGCCAGCCGTTCGAGCCAATCGGTTTCGGAGAGGACCGCTGCGGGCGCAATGAGGAGCGGCGCAATCTGAGTTGGCATGAGGACAGAATCGAGGTGGCTCCAATTAGGAATTGTAGCGATGCCCGGTGGCACCGGACGATCTCGTGCCAGACAAAATATCCTGCCGTAGCCGGCGCGACGTGCAGCTATAATCGTCCGCTGCAACAGATCGAGACCGAGGACGCGTGGGTCACCAGCAAACGGCGGCGCGGTTCGGGCGTTGATCGACGCAATCGGAGCCGACAGAAGAATCAAGATTGGTGCGGCCGGCATCGCGCTGCGCGAATTCTCTGGCTGCATAAGATCGGGGCTCAATCTCGACACGGCCTCGGTCTACCTCCAATTGGCTTGGACAACACGTATTGATAGAAGGTGACGAACAGATGCTGCGATCGTATTCTTGTGCAGTCTTCGATGCGAGCCATGTATAAACAAGGAGCTAGGTCATTCCTACTTCGCTGATCGTTGCCGCGTTTTTCGGCTTTATGCTGGTCGTCTATTTGATTGCCGACAGCGGCGCTGGTGAGGTGGCGCGCGCCATGTTGGTCGTCGGTTGGGGGCTGCTCCCGATCACCCTGTTTCATTTAGTCCCGCTTTTTTTCAGCGCTCTGTCATGGCGCGAGCTGCTGCCTCTTTCAAGTCGTCCGGATATCATCAGCGTTACCTGGATC
>JBATYN010000013.1:0-4341 GCA_049674125.1 Pseudolabrys sp.
GTTGTGCGCGCGCCTATGCATGGCAAGGTGCTCGGAATTCTGGTCGAGCAGGGCGCACCTGTCATACGTGGCCAACGCGTTGCCATAATTGAGGCGATGAAGATGGAGCACACGCTCGCTGCTCCAATCGACGGCACGGTCGCCGAGATTGCGGTCGCCCCGGACGCACAGGTGGTGGAGGGCGCTAAAATTATGCGAATTGTGCCCGTAGAAAAAGAGTAGGGTTGGAATTCTTCAATGCCTCTTCATCTCATTAAGTTGTGTGTGGGTTGCGATTCGGTCGCGGACCTCGAAGATTGGATCAAGCAAAAACTGAAAGAAAAGAAACGGCAAGGCCCAAAACCCGAGCGCATCCACACGACACGAATGGTGCCCAAACGTGCCGAGGAACTCACGAGTGGGGGTTCGCTTTATTGGGTCATTCGTGGGCAGATTACCTGCCGCGAACGCATCCTCGATGTCCGCCCGTTTATCGACAAGGAAGGCATCGGCCGATGTCGAATTGTCCTCGACGGCAAAGTCGTTCTTGTGGAGCCGCGGCCGCGCGCCGCATTCCAGGGCTGGCGTTACCTTGAGCCGAAAGAGGCACCGCGCGACCTCTCTCGCGCAGCGCCGGGTGCTGCCAAGATGCCGGAAGCGATGCGGCGCGAGTTGCGCGAACTGGGATTGCTCTAAACCGCTATATTATCGATGAGACGCGTTTTTCCGAGCCTGGCCGCGACGAGGAGCCGAACCGGACCATCCTTTGGCGTGGCAATCGGGGCGAGCGTAAGCGCGTGACGCGCTTCCAGGTAATCCAGCGCAAATCCAGTCACATCGATCTCTATGCGCCCGACATTCAGGACGTGTTGTATTTTTTCGCCATTTTTGATCCGTGAAGCGCAGCCCTTGAGTACGCGATAGAGCATAGGCGCCACAGTGCGCTCGGCCGCCGACAGGTACACGTTGCGCGAAGACAGGGCCAAGCCATCTGGCTCCCGTACGGTAGGGACGCCGACGACTTTCAACGGCAAATCAAGATCCCTCGCCATTTGCGTGACGACGCGAAGCTGCTGGTAGTCCTTTTGGCCAAAAAGGGCGAAATCCGGCGAGACTTGCGTAAACAGCTTGGCCACGACAGTTGCAACGCCACCGAAGAAATGTGGCCGATATTCATCTTCAAGACCCGCCTTGGCAGCGCCTTCCGGCGCGACGCGAGTCGCAAAGCCATCGGGATACATGGCTTCAACCGAAGGAGCCCATACAAGATCGACTTTGGCTTCGCGCAAAACCTTAATGTCTGTCGCAAAGTTGCGAGGGTAGGTGGTGAAATCTTCATGCGGCGCAAATTGGGTCGGGTTGACAAATATCGACACTACAATGCGCCTTGCCCGTCGTCCGGCGTCGCGAACGAGAGCCAAGTGGCCGCAATGCAACGCGCCCATCGTTGGCACGAGAGCAATGCGCTCGCCGGCTTTCCGGTAGAGTTCCAACGTACGACGGAGGGAAGGGACTGTACGCACGACTTTCGGGTGGTTTGCCATAAGTTGCGGCCCTGTCCGCGAATTGTCGCAAAAATCCGACTACGACCTAGCAAGGCTCGACGAATGTGGCCATGCAAAATGATCAACAGCGCGGGTTTAACTTGACTAAACAACGCGAATATTTTGAGAATCCGCTGCCGGAAGGGGGCGGCATGTTGATCCAACCGATCCAGCAAACAACTCAATCGGCTCATGTCGTCGTCCTTGGCAACGAGAAGGGCGGCTCGGGCAAGTCTACGACGGCGTTGCATATTGCTGTTGCGCTCCTCAAAGCAGGGCAGCGCGTCGCCACAATCGATCTTGATTCGCGTCAGCAAAGTTTCACGCGCTATATCGATAATCGTCGCGCTTGGTCCGAGCGCTCGCGCACAAAGCTTGAGGTACCAACACACTATTGCATTGCTCGCGCCGAGGGCAATTCGCTGGAAGCAAATGAGACGCAAGAGTTCTCAAACTTCTCGGCGGCGATCAGTGCAATAGAACATAGTCACGACGTGGTGGTGATCGATACTCCAGGTGCCGACACGTACCTGATGAGATTGGCTCACTCGATGGCAGACACGCTCGTAACGCCACTCAATGACAGTTTTCTAGATTTCGATGTTCTGGCTACGCTTGATCCGACAAATTTCAGCGTCACCGGTGAGAGCCACTATGCCGAAATGGTGCGTGAGGCGCGCCGGCAGCGGCGCCTCGTTGACGGGCAGCTGACCGATTGGATCGTCGTCCGCAACCGCCTCTCTAATTTGGCGTCGCGCAACAAGCGCCTGGTAGGCGATGGCATCAACGAATTGTCCAAGCGCATGGGTTTTCGCTGCATTGAAGGCTTCGCCGAGCGCGTCGTTTATCGTGAGTTTTTCCCGCGCGGGCTTACCGCACTCGATGATCTCGATGAAGAAACACTCGGTACGCGTCCGAACTTGTCGCATTTAACGGCGCGGGAGGAAGTCATTGCTCTGTTGAATGCATTGCACCTGCCACTGTCCGAAAACGGCAAGCGGCGCGCGGCTGCCCGAGCGGAGTGGTACTCGGTCATGGACCAACCGCTGCAGGTCCACGACATTATCACTTAGATTTCAGCTAAACTTGTATCCTGCGGCTCATGTCGCCATCTAACGATGTGTGGCAGGACGCTGCGCAGGCTATGCCTTTCGGTGTAGAATTTTGCAATGAGCAAGGACTCCTCAAATACGCCGGCACCGGTCTCGTCCAAGCCGGAAATAGAGAATTTTATCGAGCAGGTCCGGGCGCTTGGCCCATCGAGCGCTCGGGGGAGTCGTGGACGCCTTATTTTCGCGCTTGATGCCACGATGAGCCGCCAGCCGACTTGGGACACGGCGTGCGCTCTTCAGGCGGATATGTTTCGCGAGGCAGCAAGCACCGGGGGACTCGATATCCAGTTGGTTTATTTCCGGGGATTGGGCGAATGTCGCGCGTCCGGTTGGGTTGCGGCGAGTGACCACCTCGCGGAGCTGATGTCACGCATTGATTGTCGTGGCGGCCAGACTCAAATCGGAAAAGTGTTAAATCATGCGCGTCAGGAATATGCCCGTCAGAAGGTACAGGCGCTGGTGTTTGTCGGCGATGCGATGGAAGAGCCTATCGACTACTTGTGTCAGGCGGCCGGCGAACTGGGGCTGCTTGGTGTGCCCGTTTTCATGTTTCAGGAAGGCGATGATCCGGTAGCAGAGAACGCTTATCGCGAGATCGCGCGGCTATCGCGCGGCGCCTATTGTCGTTTCGACACCGGTTCTGCGCATCAACTTGGCGAATTATTGCGCGCTGTTGCGGCGTATGCCGCCGGCGGCATCAAGGCGCTCACTCTTCTGTCGGAGAAACGATCGTCCGGCGCGCAAAGACTATTGTCGCAGTTGAAGTAGCCATGCCAGCACTCATCTTCGGAGTACTCATTCTTGTGCTCGTTTTGTGGGTACTCAATGTCATATCCAAAGCCGATCCCAAGGTCGCTGCCCGGGTGACGAAGATTGGCGGCGGCATGGTCGCGCTTGGATTTGCGGTGTTCCTCGGCTTGCGGGGAGAGATTGCAATTGCCATTCCACTTGGTGCGGCAGGGCTCGGTCTGCTCGGGTGGGTGCCATTCGGGCCCTCCGGTTTTTCCGCGCGCACACAGAAGAGCGGAGGGCAGACCTCGCGTGTGCAATCGGCCTATTTCGACTTGGAACTTGACCACGACAGCGGCGCGATGCGCGGCCGCGTTCTTGCAGGCCGCCATCAGGGCGCCGAGCTTGAACGCCTCGATATCCGAACGCTCGCCGCAATGCTCGGAGAAATCGACGAAGAAAGCCGGGCGCTACTTGTAGCTTATCTTGACCGCCGGGATCCCAGCTGGAGTGAGCACGCGCAAGCGGACGCGACAGCGGGGCGGAGTGGGTCGAGCGGTGGCAAAATGTCCGAACAGGAAGCCTATCAAATCCTTGGCCTGGAGACCGGCGCGGACGCCGATGACATCAGCCGCGCGCACCGCACGCTGATGAAGAAACTGCATCCCGACCAAGGGGGCTCGACGTATCTCGCCGCCCGCATCAATGAAGCTAAGGAAACTCTTCTCCGCCGCCATCGCTGAGGTACTCCACTGACTCGACCATCAGTGGCTCCTGCGTATTGGCGCATCCCTGTTTTATTTTTTTGCTTTTCAATTCTTCACCAGCATGCACGGAATTTCGCTGCGTTTGAGGTGTTTGCAGGCGGCTTCCGCCTGACCTTTCTCCAATCCCGCAAAACGCGCCCGGAACATTGATTTGTCGCCCTTTGCGACCCGCTCGGTGAAGGAATTGGCGCGCCCGAGAAGGTCTTTGGC
>JBATYN010000014.1:0-1649 GCA_049674125.1 Pseudolabrys sp.
GACGCCGCAAGTCTGGTTGATCTGGTGGGTGCTGACGCTGAACGTCTCGGCCGGCATCGGCGTGATCGGTATGGCCTCGCCGATGTTGCAAGAGATCTTCGCCGGCAAGTTGATCGGTTTGCCGAACGTCGGATTCAATGCACTCGACGCCAGTCAGAAAGTGGCCATTGCGGGAATCGCGGCCGGCTTCGCCGGTCTGCTCTCGCTGTTCAATATCGGCGGGCGGTTCTTCTGGGCGTCTTTGTCTGACTACATCGGGCGCAAGAACACCTACTACACATTCTTCGTGCTCGGCATCATTTGCTATCTTCTCATGCCATGGTCGGCAAACCTCGGCTCAAAAGCCATATTCGTGGGCGCCGTGTGCATCATCTTATCGATGTACGGTGGCGGCTTCGCGACTGTGCCGGCCTATCTCGCGGATATGTTCGGCACCCAGTTCGTGGGCGCAATCCACGGACGGCTGCTGACGGCCTGGTCCACCGCCGGCATCATCGGTCCGGTGGTGGTGAACTATATCCGCGAAGCCCAGCTCGCAGCCGGGGTCCCGCGCGACCATCTCTATGACTACACACTTTACATCTTAGCGGGGATGCTTGTCGTCGGATTGATCTGCAACTACCTGATCAAGCCCGTCGACAAGAAGTGGTACATGAGCGCCGACGAAGTCGCGAAGCTGCAAGCGGCAAGCGCAAAGAACGCGGCCTCGTCTGGGTCGCACGGCATCGGCTTCGGCAGTCTTGATGCGAAAGCCGCAGCATTCTGGCTCTTCGTCGGCATTCCGCTCGCCTGGGGCGTTTGGATCACGCTGGTGAGCGCGGCCAAGATATTCTGATTATCCTATCGGACGCCGCGGGACGACACATGTCGTCCTGCGGCGACATTCGCTTCGGTCGGTCGCATTTCATCTATGGGGGAAGTCTATGTTTCACTCTCGTGTTTCCATCGCAGCCATAGCCCTGATGTCGGCCATGGTCGTCACTGCGTCGGCGCAAATGTCCGCGCCGACGCCTGCCGCGCCCGCACCTACTGCGTCAAAAATAAAACTGACGCGAGAAAAGCTGCGCGAAATGCGCGCGAAATGGAGTTCTAACAAGCCGAAGCTCAAAAGCTGCAGGGTGGAAGCGCGTAAGAAGGGCCTAGTCGACGATGATCGCTGGTTCTTCATCGAGGATTGCATGGGCAAGTCGTGACCGGTGGCAATCACCGGCTGTCTTACGGCACCGTGCGTGAATCGCAGCGCCAGGTAATCTACGCGGTGCGCGTACACGACGTATTTCTTGAACTGGACGAGATTGATGACATCGTAAGCCGCATGCGCGAACGGTTGGCACATCGTGGCGAGCCGTCGGCCGACGTTGTCGTGGTGCAGGGCGACGCCAAGGAAACGCTGCGTCTGTTCGGGACGCCCTATTCCGTAAACCGCGTGCGCGCGGCCATGTTCGGTGCCGCAATACGCTGGACGCCGATCGAGCTAAACTGATTCAGACGCGAATTAGGCCGGGGCTAGTGACGGGGACGGCACAACGAGTATGTCGTCGACAGGCTCGTCTTCTTCAGCGACTGCCTTCATCTGCCGACCGCGCGATTTTTTACTTTTGGCGTTTGTCTGCGCCTGTAACCTCATGCGGCGCTCGTAGAAACTGACG
>JBATYN010000015.1:0-6273 GCA_049674125.1 Pseudolabrys sp.
GCAAACCTCGCCATACCCACATCTAAACGAGCCCCCTGGAACAAGGGCAAATTAATTGGAGCCAAGCCGCCGCTCCGGCAGAAGCACGTCTGGGCAATTCGTACCATGCTCCAAGCTGAGCGGAGTAAACGCGAGCTGGCGATGTTCAATCTTGCCATCGACAGTAAACTGCGGGGCTGCGACGTCGTCGCCATCAGGGTCGATGATGTTGCTCCCAATGGGTACGCAATTGATCGAGCGACCGTGCGTCAGAAAAAGACCGGGCGACCGGTTCGATTTGAGCTGACCGAGCAGACACGCCAGGCCGTCGACGACTACCTTAAGGTCTCGCGCAAGAAGCCTGGCGACTTCCTTTTTAAAAGTCCAAAGTCGGGGCGAAGCATGACGCCGCGCCAGTATGGACGACTTGTGTCCGATTGGCTTGTCGGCATAGGGCTCGACCCTCATTTGTACGGCACACACTCACTGCGGCGAACGAAGGCGACGCTGATCTACCGACGTACCGGAAATCTGCGCGCCGTCCAGCTTCTGCTTGGTCACACCAAGATAGAAAGCACTGTGCGGTATCTCGGCATTGATGTGGACGATGCCCTCGCCATAGCGGAGCAGGTCGACGTTTGAAGTACAGGGCAGAGCAGAAATGCTCTGCCCTTCATCGGACCCGCGATGTCCGCTATTTTGACCGCTATTGGGGGTAAAGCCGACATGGCTTTTTGTACTGTACATGGCTGCTATTGACCCAAAGCGGACATGGCAAGCGTTATTTACTGCAGTGCTTTTTCTAAAAAGGGCCGCATAAGAGTGGCGATTTCATCAAGGGCTTCATCCAGCGCGAAATGCCCAGCCTCGACGACATGAATTTCGGCGTTCGGGATCTCGCGCTTGTAAGCCTCGGCCTCTAGCAGAGCGAAGCTGGGATCATACTTGCCCCAAACCACCAACATAGGCGGCTTGTAGTTACTGAGATAATTCTGCCATGCGGGGTACGCTGCAACATTGGTTCGGTAGTCATAGAATAGTTCGACTTGAATTTGAGCTATTCCCGGTCTGCTTAGATGCGCATATTCGTCGTCCCAAAGATCGGGACTATACCGCTCCGGGTGGGGTGAGGTTCCAATGTGCCTCGCCCGTGCTCCTTGAAGAGCCGTTAAGCGCTGCCGGAACTGATCTTCGTATTTGGCGCGATCGGTCCAGAATGCTCGCGGTCCGGCCCAGCGCTTTTCATCGAGGCCATCATTGTGAGCGACCGCATTCTGAACGACGAATGCGGTTACGCGCTCGGGATGGGCGAGCGCCAGCCGAAATCCGATCGGGCCGCCGTAGTCGTTCACATAAAGTGCATACTTTTTCAGTCCAAGATTCTGAGTAAATCTATCGATGACGTCTGTAATATTCTCGAACGTGTAGTTGAATTTGTCTGGCGGCGGTGCGTCGGAATGACCGAACCCGGGGTAATCGGGGGCCACCAAATGATATCGGTCGGCCAGCAATGGAAAGAGCGTATCGAATTCGCGTGACGATGAAGGAAAACCGTGCAGCAGCAGAATTGTTGGTGCCGATGCCGGCCCAGCCTCGCGATAGAAAATCTTCACTCCATTGACATCGACGTATTTGTGGGTGGTGGTGACATGGGTGACCGGAACTGGGGCAGCAACTCCTACGGCACCATGTCCTGCTAAAAATAAAGAAGCGGCCAAAATTATTGAGACCGCCCGAGTTGACTGTCCGAGCATCTTCGCAAAATCCTGAATTGCCTGAGTTAACCGGGGAGGGGAAATAGGCGGCAGGGGTATTCCAGCCCATCATCGCCCGTACAAGACAAATTAATGTGAGCCCACGTCTGCAATTAGCACTTAGCAGACATGCTCCCGTGGATTAAAGCGAAAATCTTGATTCTTGTACGGCAATACCGTTTTGTGCGCCCGCGTGAGCATTTTGTCGTTTTAGACCAATCGAAGGACACTCCTGTCCAAGATTGCGACAGGGCCTTGGTTTAGCTTCCCTAACTGATGTCGTCAGTTTTGGGGAGTGCCTATGAATTTGAGAACCTCGATTGCAGGGCCATTGCTTGGCGCGTTTTTAAGCGCCTTGTTCTTTGCCGGATCGGCAGAGGCCGTGACCTTCGATATCAGTTGGACCGGCAGCGGCGGATATAGCATGACTGGTCAACTCACTTTCGCGAGTGCGTTACTGGGAACCGGCGTGATTACTGAAAGCCAAATCCAGGATCTGACCATAGACGTTTTGTTGAACGGGGCGTCGCAAGGCACCGCATCTTTGGCATCATTTAATGCTTCCCAATTTAACCTGAACTTCGATACGACGACGGGTCGGTTTGTGGTCGGCGACGTTTCAGGTGGTCCGGCAGGACAAATCTGGAATTTTGATTCCGCGACGTCGGTAGGCTTTATTTCCGGAAGCGAGCAGCAATTAGTCTCGGTTAATGGCGTTGAAGTTGGCAATATCGTTGTGACCGATTCCACCCTTACTGCCACCCTCGCTTCGGAGACTCCGCTCCCAGCCGCTCTCCCTCTCTTCGCCACTGGCGCTTGCGCGATTGGTTTGCTGGCACGGCGGAAGAGGAAAGCACTCCCTGCCTGATCGATCAGCAACAGCGTTCAACGATAGAGCTCCCGCCAAGTGCCGGGCTTTCTTTAGGCGCGGGCGCCCCGAACGATGTCCGCTATTGGCACAAAGCGGACATGCGCTAGTGCACTGCACGTGTCCGCTATTGGGGGTAAAGCAGACATTTCTCGATGATCTATTTAGCCCGAAAAAAGTGACTCAATGGGGCCGGGTTCCTCTTATTGCATTTACACGGGCACTACAGGTGATGCGCCCGGCGGCGTCCCCAATTAGTTGCGTGCGCATTCTACTTCTAAGGAGTTCGAGATTCCCTGGGTCCATAGCTGCGATCGTTTGGCTGACGGTCGCTGCAAGCGTGGTGATCGTCCAATAATCGTCAAAGTCAGCAAACGTTCGTTTCACCGCGATCTGCTGCGTCTGAATTTCATTGAGTGCGGCACCTGCCCACAACCGCCGCAAAGCTTCCAAACCAGTTATATCGGACCGGGGTGGCCATAGAGCAGTGAACCCCAGCGCACTCATTTCGGTATGCATTAGCTCAAGCGGATGTCCACCACCCGTCATGTCCCAAACGTAAGATGCCACTGTGCCACCTGGATAAACCACCCGCATCATTTCGGTAACGCCACGTGCTGGATCGGGAACGAAGAAAATTATGAGTGCCATAACGGCAGCATCGAACCTAGATTCGGAGAAAGGGAGCGCCATCGCATCGCCCTGCCTAAAACTTGCGATTTGGCCTACCGGTCGTGCACGCGCAAAAGATGGCTGCGCCTCAGAGGGATCAACCCCTTCGACCTGACTTGGCGCACAACGGTCGACAAGCAATTCCGTAAAGGCGCCGGCCCCACAGCCGATGTCAATCCAACTTAGACCACGGGAGGGCGCGAGCCAGTCGAGAAAGATTTCCCCCGCCGCTCGGCTCCAGGTGCCCATCATCCGCTCATAGGCGGCACCGTCGTCGTAGCGGATTTGAATTTCGCCCATTGAGACCGTCTTCTCGCGCTTGATCAACAATATCACTTCGAGGAGCCGGGTTGAATGTCCGCTTATGGCACTTAGCGGACATAGGCTTGTGCGCTGCATATGTCCGCTATTGGGTGTAAAGCGGACATGCACCAACGCGCTGCGCCTTGAATAAAATAAATCCGCGGTAGCCTAACGACGAGCACGGCGGTGACCAAGATCTTTAAGTCACATAATGCTGATTGTGTTTGCTTTCCGGGTAAAAGCGACATGGCCGCCACGATGGCAATAGCGTGACAAAACAGGCCAGAAGCGGCCCTTTAGATGCGGTATTCAACAATATATTTTCCATAAATAAAGCGGCCCATAACATCCCCCCTAGTTGTATTCTTCGTACACGTTATGCGTTCATATTTAGGCGTCGGGGGCGAGCGCCAAAAAACAAAAAAATATTTTTTATATTTTCACTAGCTGCCTCCGCGTCAGTTTGCGTCGCCGAACAGGGGCAGTCCATGGCAATACAAAGGTCGCGCCAGAGCTTTCTCGGCAACACTCTTTCAGCCGCCGTGACGGCAGCGCTCATCCAAGCGCAGGTGACGCAGGCTTTTCTGCAGCGCCATTCTTCGTGATTGAGGCCGAATGATTTCCGTGAACCCACATCAAGGAGAAAATTCATGACGAAGACGGTGTACACTCTTATCGCCGCTTTCGCGATCATCGGTGTGGCGAGTTTGGGCCCGAGCACGGTTTTGGCCCAGAGCCAAAAAGCGGACACAGTAATCGTAACCGGCCAAATTTCCGTGAGCGCCAATTCAAAATGCGTCACGAGAGGTGCACTCGTCTACATCCCCGGCCGATCCTTTGTCGCGAAGTTAGACGACGGTGGCCAATTCTCGCTTTACCAAGTGCCTCAAGCCAAGGGCAATTATACGTTGCGCATCGAAATTCCCAACATGCAGGAAGGCGCCTTCGATGTTACGCTCAATGCCAAACCCCCTTTGGTGAACATGGGTACGATCAACGTGCCTGGTTCCTGCAGTGGCGGTGGTGGCGGCGGCGATTTTTGTTTGACTCATGCCTGCGACGACAACAACAAGTGTACGACCGACACGTGCAACTCAACCACCTCGGCATGCGTTTTTACGCCGACCATCACATACATCAATGCCTCGTGCGATCCAGCAACCGGCGGGATGGGTGCCTGTAATGCGGGGTTCGCAGACTGCGACAATAGTAGTGGGGACGGCTGTGAAACGAATACTACGGTCGACGTGAATAATTGCGGCGGCTGCGGCTTCTCATGTCTTTCAGCAGGTTTTCATGCGTGTGTGGCCGGCCAGTGTACAAACTGACAAACCGCTCATTGAGGTCGCCGAGAACGCGATAGGGATTCGATGAGACGAGTAATCCGGTGCGCCTTGATGGTGGGACTGCTGGCCCTGGCGGGGTGCGAACCAAATTCTTCCGGCTTAACCTCTAAGCAGGGCGACGCGATCCTGACCGAGTTGCGGGAAATTAAGGAGCTATTGAAGGACAGAGGCCAGGCCGCGCGGGCGCCGGCGCTGCAATCTGCAGTGCCGGCTCAACAACAGGCGGCGTCAAAGGTCGTGGTTGAAAGCGCCTACTCTTTAGGTTCTCCCGATGCCCCGGTCGTGCTCGTCGAATTCGTCGACTTGCAGTGCCCGTTCTGTCGCCGTTTTCATCTGCAAACGTTCGATGAGATTCGCGACCGTTACATCAAGACTGGCAAAGTCCGGTATGTCGTGAAAGACCTGCCGTTGCCCATCCATCCGCTCGCCATGGCCGCCGCCGTGGCCACGCGATGCGCGGGCATCGTCGGTAAGGATGAGGGCTATTGGAAAATGGTCGAGGCGCTGTTCGCAAACGGCGCCATGCTCAGCGAGGCGGTCATCGTTTCGTTGAGCGACGATTTGGGCTTCGATCGGAAGGCATTCTCGGATTGCCGGAGCGATCGTAACGTGGCGCGGCTAATCGAAAACGACGCCGCCGAGGCCAAGAAGCTCGGGATCACCGGCACGCCTACGTTCGTTATCGCGCAAGCGGCATCGAAGGAGGTCAACGGCGAGCGCATCATCGGGGCGCAGCCCCTTGCGGCTTTTACGACGCCTATCGACGAGCTTCTGAAAGGCTCGAAATAACCACTCGTAATTCTCTCCTAGCGGCATTTTTCCCGAGTGCGCGACAGGCAACTCCACAAAATAGCGCGACTGGAGACCCGCAAGGTAATGTCCGCTATTGGCACAAAGCATCTTATCGCTGAGTTCTGGCACCGGCTTGCGCGCGATTGCGCGGGGAAACAAGCGCGACGCCATCGCCCGGACGCGGCGCTTGTGAACGTCTGCGCGCCTGTCTTTCGCCGGAAAAGGCTGCGATCACAGCGTCACCGATTGCGACGTATCGTGCGCTCGGCCCTTTGAGGCCGGCACTCTGGCGACTCACTCGGGCGCCTTCGAGCAAGAGCGACAAGGCATCGGCGAGCAATTCTGCCTGCGCAATCCCAGCCTTATGGCAAAGTTTTGCCAAGCGGTCGCGTTGCTCTCTTTTGAACTCCTCAATGACGTGTCGCGCCGGATGATCGCTTTCGGCCAATTCGACCGCGACATTGGCCAAGTCGCAACCGCGGCCAGCGTCAACAACGCATTCCGCACCTACGCGGACCCAGGCACTAAGTTGTGCGAGCGGGTCGCCGGGATAGTCTTG
>JBATYN010000016.1:0-9988 GCA_049674125.1 Pseudolabrys sp.
GATCAATACGAATCCGAGCGCAATCAGCGAATAGAGCACGCCAGCAACCAGTCCTTCCCACAAGGTCTGGACCAGCAAATCAGGCGCGGCACCCATCTGCATGAACGGATCGACGAATATTTTGTAAAGGAGGTCCATTGGTCCTCAATGCGCGACGCCGAGATAAGCGTCGACAACCGCCTGATTATTTTTGACCTCGTTGGGCGTGCCGTCGGCGATCTTAATGCCGTGATCGAGCACCACGACCCGGTCTGACAAGTCCATCACCACGCCCATGTCGTGCTCGATCAGAGCGATTGTGGTGCCGTAGTAATCGTTCACGTCGAGCACGAAACGCGACATGTCTTCCTTCTCTTCAAGGTTCATGCCGGCCATTGGCTCGTCGAGCAAAAGCAGCTCCGGCTCCATGGCGAGCGCGCGACCGAGCTCCACCCGCTTCTGCAATCCATAAGGAAGTCGACCAACCGGAACGCGCCGGATTTCCTGGATCTTAAGAAAATCGATGATCTCCTCGACGCGGTGTCGGTGTTCGACTTCTTCGCGCATTGCCGGCCCGTAGCGAAAAAGCTGCCAGAAAAAGCTTGTGTGCATTTTCAAAGTGCAGCCAGCCATGATGTTGTCGAGCGCGGTCATCCCGCGAAACAAAGCTACATTCTGGAACGTGCGTGCGATCCCGCCATACGCGGCTTCGTGCGGGCGCATTTTCGACCGCGCACTGCCTTTGAAGATTATGCGGCCCTGCTGCGGATGATAGAAGCCGTTGATGATATTGAGCATCGACGTCTTGCCGGCGCCATTCGGGCCGATGATCGCGCGAATTTCTCCTTTGCGGATTTCAAAAGACACGTCGCTCACGGCCTTCACGCCGCCGAACGATAACGACACGCTTTCCACCGACAGCAGCACATCGCCGACCGCGATTTCGGGTCCGCTTGGCGCCCTCATGCCGCCTTCCCCATTGCGGGCGTGGGTTCGGTCTTCATGTCCCGGATTTTGACGCGTGCACTGATCACGCCCTTGCGGCCATCCTCGAAAGTAACTTCGGTCGATATGTCGGCTTCCCTGGAGCCGTCGTAGAGAGCCTTGATCAATGAAGCATAGCGGTCCGCAATGAAGTTGCGCCGCACTTTTTGTGTGCGGGTCAGCTCGCCATCGTCGGCATCGAGCTCTTTATGCAGAATGAGGAAGCGCTTGATCTGCGCCCCCGCCAAAATCTTGTCGACGGCAAGCGAGCGATTCACTTCCGCGACGTGCTTCTCGATCATGTCGTATACCAGTGGATGGCCGGCAAGCTCCTGATATGAGGCATAAACGACGTTGTTGCGCTCGGCCCAGCTGCCGACGGCGGTAAGATCGATATTGAGCATTACGCAGACAAAATCGCACTTGTCACCGAGCGCCACCGCCTCGCGAATATTCGGGTAGAATTTTAATTTGTTCTCTATGTATTTCGGTGGAAACAACGTGCCGTCGTTGAGGCGACCGACGTCCTTGGCGCGATCGATGATTTTCAAATGGCCAGTTTTCTCGTCGAAGAAGCCCGCATCGCCTGTCTTTACATACCCGTCCGGCGTCATTGCCTCTGCGGTCTTAGCATCGTCCTTGAAATAGCCAGTGAACATACCCGGCGATTTGAATTGCACCTCACCGTTTTCGGCGATGCGAATATCGACGTTGGGACACGCGGGCCCAACGGTGTCGGAATAGATTTCACCATCCGGTTGCGCCGTGACGTAGAGGAACGCTTCAGTCTGGCCGTAAAGCTGCTTCAGGTTCAGCCCGATCGATCGGTAAAAATTGAACAGGTCAGGCCCAATCGCTTCGCCCGCGGTATAGGCCACGCGCACGCGTGAGAAGCCGAGCACATTCTTGAGTGGCCCATAGACCAGGAGATTGCCGATCCCATAAAGCAGCCGCCCTTTAAGCGGAACCGGCTCACCGTTAAGAATACGCTCACCGTACCGTCGAGCGACGCCGATGAAATAGTGGAACAGTTTGCGTTTGATGAACCCGGCATCTTCCATGCGGATCATCACGCGGGTGAGCAATAGCTCAAGCGTACGCGGCGGCGCGAAATAAAAGCTCGGGCCGATCTCGCGTAGGTCGGTCATCGCGGTGTCGGGGCTTTCCGGACAGGCCAAGCAGAAGCCTGAAACCATGCCCTGCGCATAATTGAGGTAATGGTCGCCAACCCATGCGAGCGGCAAGTAAGCGAGCGCCACGTCGTTCGCGGTCAGCTTGTCGAAGGCAACGGTATCGGCAGCAGCGTGGATCGAACGTTCGTTGCTAAGCATTACGCCCTTGGATGCGCCGGTCGTGCCAGACGTATAAAGGATGATGGATGGATCGGAGCCTTTGCCGGCAGAGATCTCGTTGTCGAGCCAAGCGATGACCGAATGGTCACTGGCAAGCGCTTTGCGCCCAACATCGATCACATCATCCATCGAGCGCAGGCGGCTATGATCGTAGTCGCGAAGTCCGCGTTTCTCGTCGTAGAACATCAACTCAAGTTTAGGGACGCGTTTCAAGACCGACTGAATTTTGTCAACCTGCTCCTGGTCCTCGACTGCCGCAAATCGCACGTCGGCGTGCGCCAACACATAAGCAAGTTCGTCGGCGACCGCGTCGGCATAGACCGGAACGGGAATGGCGCCCAACATCTGAACAGCCGTAACTGACCAATAAAGCCTTGGCCGATTGCCCCCGACGATGGCCACGGTCTCCCCGCGCTTTACGCCGAGCCGATGCAGACCAACCGCGTAAGCGCGCGCAATCTCAAGCACCTGGGTCCAGGTCCAGGTCTGCCAGATACCTAAGTCTTTGTGCCGCATGGCCGGCCGCGTCCCATACGAATGGGCGTTGCGCATCAACAGCTTGGGAAACGTCTCGGCCAGCTCGGCGACGTTCGACGCCACAGCTTCGTCCTCCCCTGCGGGTGCGCGCGCGGGCGCGACCTTCAACCCCTCGTCGCCTAAACGGACGATCTTGTTGTCTCGATATGAAAACACCGCCCGGGGACGGTCAAGTATCAGATACCGAATAATCGGCCCGGATTTGAAGGCTAAGCTATTCGGCTGCCTTGAGAAATGGTGCGCCGCCGGCCAGAAACTGCTCTCGCAGTGCCGCTTCTTCAGCTTTGGCCGCGGCCAGATGCCGCTGTTTAACCGGTCCAAAGCCCCGGATTTTTTCCGGAATCATCGCAAGCTCGACGGCAACATGATGATTGGCCGCATTGAGGTGCTCCAGCAATTCGTTGAGAAGGTGCTCGTAGCCGGAGATCAACTGCCGTTCTGTCCTGCGCTCCGCGGTATAGCCGAACGGGTCGAGTACGGTCCCGCGCAAAACCTTGAATTTCGCAAGCACCGCGAAAGCTTTCAGCATCCAGGGGCCAAACGACATCTTTTTCGGCTCGCCGGTGAGCGGATCGCGCCGCGCCAGCAGTGGCGGCGCCAGATGGAATTCAAAGCGCAGCCGGTCGCCGGCAAAAGACGATTTCACGCGGTCGAGAAACGAGGTTTCGCTGTACAGTCGAGCGACTTCATATTCGTCTTTGTAAGCCATGAGTTTGAAAAGATAGCGCGCGACCGCTTCCGCGAGGCCGCATTGCCCCGGGGCTTTCTCCGCCTCGACCGTGCGCACTTTTTCGACCCAATTGCGGTAGCGCCGCGCATACTTCGCATCTTGATAGTCGGTAAGGAATGCCGCGCGTCGGTCCACCGTTTCCGCAAACGATTGGGACAGCCTGAGTGAATCGTTTAGTTCTTGTGGCCTCGGCTCAATCAGCGCCTCGAGCGCTTTGGGGTCGACAACAGCGCGGCGTCCATAGCGAAACGCCGAAATGTTCATTGCCGCCGCTTCGCCATTCAATTCGATGGCACGCTCGATCGCCTCCGCCGAAAGGGGAAGCGCGCCGAGTTGATAGGCGTATCCCAACATGAACATGTTGGAGCCGATGGAGTTGCCGAGCAGCGCGGTTGCCAACCGGCTTGCGTCGACAAAATGAGTGCGTTCCCGGCCAGCGTGACCGGCAATCGCGCGCTTGAGCCGCTCGGTCGGCAACGAGAACTCGGCATTGCGCGTAAAGTCACCCGGCAGGAATTCGGCGGTATTGACGATGACCCGCGTATTGCCGGCCTTCATGGCACCGAGCACCTTTTTGGCGCCTGCCACGACAATATCTCCGCCGAGCACGAGGTCGGCTCCGCCCGCGGCGACGCGTATGGCGTGAATATCGTCGGGCGTATTGGCAATTCGGATATGGCTGTAAACCGCGCCACCCTTTTGCGCGAGACCTGCCATGTCGATCACGCCAACGCCTTTGCCTTCAAGATGCGCGGCCATGCCGACGATGGCACCTATGGTGACGATCCCGGTGCCACCGATTCCCGTGACGATGATGCCGTAAGGATGATTGGTGAGGGGCATATCGGGCGCAGGCAGCGCTGGCCAATCAGCTGGTACAGCAACGCTCTCGCCCTTCTTGAGCTTTGCCCCGTGCACGGTGACAAATGAGGGACAGAAACCATTCACGCACGAATAGTCCTTGTTACAGCTCGATTGATCGATGGTGCGCTTGCGGCCCCATTCGGTCTCAAGCGGCTGCACTGACACGCAATTCGATTTGACGCCGCAGTCGCCACAGCCCTCGCAGACCAGATCATTGATGACCACGCGCTTGTCGGGGTCGGGGAATGCCCCACGTTTGCGGCGGCGACGCTTCTCTGCGGCGCAAGTCTGATCATAAATAAGCACGCTTACGCCTGGCACAGTCGCCAGTTCACGCTGGATGGTGTCGAGTTCATCGCGGTGGTGAACAGTCAATCCGCGCGGCCACTCGGTGTTTTTGGCGTATTTCCAGGGCTCATCAGTGACAACGACCACACGGCTCGCGCCTTCGGCGGCGACCTGCGCGGCGATTTGCGGCACGGTGAGCCCGCCATCATTAGACTGGCCGCCGGTCATCGCGACCGCATCATTAAATAAAATCTTATAGGTCATTTTCACGCCGGACGCGATCGCGGCGCGGATGGCGAGATATCCAGAGTGATTGTACGTGCCATCACCAAGATTCTGGAACACGTGGTCGCGTTTGGAAAACGGCGCCTCGCCGATCCAATTGGCACCTTCGCCGCCCATCTGCGTGTAACCGAGCGTCTTGCGATCCATCCACTGCGCCATGTAGTGGCAGCCAATGCCTGCATAGGCGCGACTCCCCTCCGGTACGCGCGTCGACGTATTGTGCGGGCAGCCTGAGCAGAAATAAGGAATTCGCTGCGCAATGTCGGTGGTCTCCAACAGCGCGCGCTGCGCCGATTTGAGCCGCGCCACATTCGCCGCGAGTTCATCATTCGCGCCATAGCGAAGCAGACGTTCCCCGATGCAGATCGCAATGTCGTTCGGGTCGAGTGCGCCCTTAACGGGGAACAGCCAGTTGCCCTGTTCGTCTTTCTTTCCGATGCAGATCGGCTGATTGGCGGTACCGTAGAGTTCTTCGCGCACCTGCACTTCGATGAGCGACCGCTTCTCTTCGACGACGATGATGAGATCGAGTCCCTGTGCAAAATCGGCCAACTCCTGCCGCGGAATTGGCCAGACGCAGCCGACCTTGAACAGCCGCAGACCGAGATCGTTGCATTTGACTTCGTCAATTCCGAGTTCGTCAAAGGCCTGACGTACGTCGAGATACGCCTTGCCCGTAGTGATAATGCCGATCTTCGGATTCCGGCCGCCAGAGGAGATAATACGATTGAGTTTGTTGGCGCGGACGAAGGCGAGCATCGCATCACGTTTGAAATCGTGCAGGCGCGCTTCCTGTCCAAGAATCGTGTCGACAAGGCGAATGTTGAGTCCGCCTTCAGGCATGTTGAAATCGGACGGCGTCAGAATTTTCACACGATCAGGACTTCCGTCGACGACGCCGGTCGATTCCACCGTCTCGTGCATGCATTTGAGCGCGGTCCACGTGCCCGTGAAGCGCGACATTGCCCAACCGTAAAGCGCGTAGTCGATGATCTCCTGCACGCCAGCCGGATTGAGGATCGGCATCATCACGTCGACGAAATGAAATTCCGATTGATGTGCAGTCGTCGACGATTCAGCGGTGTGGTCGTCGCCCATCAGAGCGATTACGCCGCCATTTTTTGACGTGCCGGAAAAATTGGCGTGGCGAAACACGTCTCCGGCACGGTCGACGCCGGGACCTTTGCCGTACCACATGCCGAAGACGCCATCGAACTTGCCTTCGCCACGCAATTCGGCCTGCTGGCTACCCCACAACGCTGTGGCGGCGAGTTCCTCATTTATGCCGGGCTGGAACTTCACGTCGGCAGCGGCGATCTCGCGCGCGGCACGTATGAATTGCTGGTCAAGGCCACCGAGTGGCGACCCGCGATAGCCGGTGACATACCCCGCTGTGTTCAAGCCGGCACGGTGGTCGCGTTCTTTCTGCATGAGACAGGCGCGGATCAACGCCTGATACCCCGTCACAAACACATGCGACTGGGTCAGGTCGTATTTGTCGTCGAGGCTAACCGGTCGAAGCGACATGCATGGCCTTGTTAAGACGACGGAAAACGGCGCCGGGCCCCACTCATATATGCTTGGACTGGACGACGCAAAGCGCCAGTGGGTCGGCAAAGGCTATACCGGGTGGCCTCACGGTCAATTTCATTATTCGAGCATGTTCTAGAAGGAAATTTCCGCCAGCGCCTCGTTTGCGCATTTTGGCGCAACGCAGCAGGCAGAGCTGCCCTACGCCCAGCGTGCTGGTCAATTACTGTGCAGCCTGTCAAAAGGATGCCCCGCCGGACTTCCCTTAATGCTGCAATCGCCATCTTCGATCGAAACTAGAGCGTCGTGGGCTGTCGCCACCGTAGCGCTCGTCACGATGCTGATGGCGTTTGGCGCTGCGTGGATCACGGCGGTCGCACTCAAAGACATCTCCGCCGAGGTGAACGGCGAGCGTTCGATCCCCGCCTTGGCGAGCGCGCTGGCCTGGCTCGGTTCGGGCATCGGCGGCATTTTGATGGGCCGAATCGCAGACAAAGTCGGAACCCGTTGGACCGTAATCTGCGGTTCGTTGATGATTGGAGTCGGCCTGACAATATCTACCCTCGGGCCACGTTGGCCGCTCTGGATTGGGCACGGACTCTTCATCGGCCTGATTGGGCTCGGCGGCATCAACGCACCGTTGTACATTTATGTCAGCCGCTGGTTCGACCGAAGGCGGGGCTCTGCGTTGGCACTCATTTCGAGCGGCAGCTACCTCGCAGGGGCCATGTGGCCACCCGTTTTCGAGCGTGTGATCGCCGGCTTCGGCTGGCGTCAGGCGATGCTGTGGTATGCGATCGCTGAAATCATCGTGATCGTGCCGCTGGCGGCTATCTATTTTCGTGCACCACCCGAACTCATTCTTCCTGCCACTGCATCCAGCGCATCGACCGGTAGAACGACGGTACTCGGCTGCCCGCCGAATCTGGTGTTCGGCATGATGTGCGGCGCTGCTGTGCTGTGCTGTATTCCGATGGCAATGCCACAAGGGCATTTGGTCGCATTTTGCAGCGACCTCGGCATCAGCCGCTCAATTGGCGCCCTCATGTTGTCGGTATTGCTCGGCACTGCATTTTTCAGCCGTCAAATCTGGGGCGCGATCTCCGATCGCATCGGCGGCCTCGCCACAGTGTTGATTGGTTCGGCATGGCAGGCCGCGTCGATGACCGCATTTCTATTTACGCAGAATGAAGCGGGACTATTTGCAATCGCAGCTGCCTTCGGCCTCGGATTTTCCGGCATCATTCCGGCCTACGTGCTGGCTCTGCGCGAATTATTTCCGGCGTCCGAAGCATCGTGGCGAATTCCGACGCTGCTTTTGTTCAGCGGCTGCGGGATGGCGCTTGGCGGATGGCTCGCCGGGCTGCTTTACGATCACTACGGCTTCTACGCACCGGCTTTTGCCATGGGGATCGGCGCCAATATCCTCAACCTGGTTGTGATCGGAACGTTGGTTGGCAGGCGACGTCTGCACACATCATACGCGTAGTGACGCCTCACTGGCGGGCCGCTAGGATGCGCGCAAACGCCAACACAATTGGCAAATAATTGGGGAGGATGCCCATGTTGCGCAGCATTGCCTTCGTGCTTTTCGGCTCAATTGCGCTCGCCGGTGCAGCCCCGGCACAAACACCGATGCCGGAAAAACCAGTGGTCAAGCTCGGTATCGGGAGCAAGATTCAGATTCCATATTTGGCGGTGAATATTGCCGAACATAAGGGCTACTTCAAAGAGCAAGGACTGGCAGTCGAGTTCAACGATTTCGGCGGCGGCGGATCGGATTCGCTCAAGGCGTTGGTTTCCGGCAGCGTCGATTTCATCGCGGGGGCATACGAGCACACGCTCTATTTGCAGGCGCGCGGCCAGACCATTACGTCCGTCGTATTGCAGAACAATTCGTTCGGCGTTGTTGTTGCGCTGTCGAAGGAAAAAGCGGCGGCCTACAAATCGCCAAAAGATCTGGTCGGATTGAAGATGGGCGTGACAGCGCCCGGTTCGTCCAGCGCGCTCGCTTTAAGCCTGCTGCTCTCAAAAGAGAATCTTCCGACCGATCAGGTGTCGATCATCGGAGTCGGCGCCGGCAATTCGGCGGTTGCGATGATGAAATCCGGCAGGTTAGACGGTGAAGCAAATTTCGACCCGGTGATCACGCGTCTGGTCATCGATGGCGATCTGGTGCCCGTCGTCGATACGCGCACAAAAGCCGGTCTCGATTATCTGTATGGCGGGCCTTTTGCAGGCTCGGCGATTTCCACCACCCCGGACTTCATCAAGAATAATCCGAAAACGGTGCAGGCCCTCGTCAACGGCATGGTCAAGGCACTGCATTGGCTGCAGACCGCTTCCGCTGACGAAATCGCGGATGCGCTCCCGCCCGAGTTTTACGCGGGCGACAAGGAATTCTATAAAAAGGCCGTGCAGGCCAATCGTGAAATGCTTTCGAAGGACGGGATTGTGACCCCGGCGCTTTCCGAAAATACGTACCGGATCATCTCCTCGTTCAACGAGAGCGTGAAGAACGCCAAGATCGATATGGCGAAGACCTTCGACGCCTCGTTCGCCAAAAATGCCAACACGGCCATGCACTAACGGATTTACAATGAAAAAACCGAAGAGAAAGTCCGACGGCTTTTCCTGGCCGAACAATGCCCGCGTCGCAGTGGTCATGACCTGCCTGTGGGAGAACTGGTCGGACGGCAAAGGACCGCCCTTCTCGGTGCAGACGACCGCGCTCAAGCCGGGAACGCATGACCGCGCGGCGATGACCTGGGGCACTTACGGCGGACGCGCGGGCGTTTGGCGGCTGATCAAAATTCTCAACGACAACAAAGTGCCCGGCACCTTTGTTGCCAATGCGCGGGCCCTCGAACTCGCTCCCGCTGCGGCAAAACAGGCGATCAAATCAGGCCATGAGATCGCGGCCCATTCCTACACACAGGATGCGCTGCTCGCTTATCTCGACCCGAAGGAAGAAAAAGCGCTCATCGAACGCTGCATCGACATCCACAAGGAGATTACGGGCAGCCGGCCAAAAGGCTGGTTGTCGCCCGTCGTATCCCCCACTGCCCTGACCGAGGGCTACATCGCGGAGAACGGTTTTCTCTGGTACGGCGACTATAACAATCTCGACCTTCCCTGCCGCGTGAAGACCAGGAAAGGAACGATTGTCGCTCTTCCGCACACCGATTTCGCCGATCACCGCGCGTTGCGTCTCAACACACGCGATTGGTACGAGGTTTACAAAGACACATTCGACTATCTCTACGCGAACGAGCCGACGTCCTACCTGAACATTACCGTGCATTGCCATTTCGGCGGGCGGCCATTGATGGCAGCGCAGGTCGACGCCATTTTGAAATATATCAAACGCTTTTCCGACGTCTGGATTGTGCGGCACGATGAGCTGGCACAATGGATCATGGACAACGACGTCGATGAA
>JBATYN010000017.1:0-7653 GCA_049674125.1 Pseudolabrys sp.
GGCTCAGCGCGCATCGGGTGGGGCCCGATTTGGTCGTGCTGGATATCCGTTCGGCGATCGACGGTGGCGGCGCGCAGGCCTACGCCGCGGGGCACATTCCCGGCAGCATCCACAGCGACTACGACAAGGCCGGCTGGCGCGTAACCCGTAACGACGTGCCGTTCATGGTGCCGACGGTGCCGGAACTCGAAAAGCTGATTGGCGATCTCGGAATCGATGAAAACACCCACGTGGTGGTGGTGCCGGCCGGCGTGAATGTGCTCGATTTCGGTTCAGCCGCACGCACCTACTGGACGCTGAAATATGCCGGCGTGAAAGATGTCTCGATCCTCGATGGCGGTATTGCCGCATGGCGGCAGACTCACCTGCCGATCGAAACCGGGACAAACGTGCCGTCACCAAGGATTTTCACGGCAACCGTCGACAAGAGCATCCTGGCGCTCGCGTCTGATGTTGAGACCATTGAAGGGAAGGGCGGTGCCACGCTCGTCGATGCGCGGCCGCCGTCGTTTTTCCACGGCAAGGAGAAAGCTCCGGCTTCCCAGGCTTATGGCCACATTCCAGGCGCTCTGAACATCGACAGCGCGGAATTCTACGACCCGAAGACCAATCGCCTGAAACCGAAGGCTGAGCTCGCAGCCATTGCCAACGCAGTGCCCGCCGGTGGCGTGGTGAGCTATTGCAACACCGGACATTGGGCGGCAACCGACTGGTTCGTGCTGCACGAACTTCTTGGCCGCACGGAAGCAAGGCTTTACGCCGGGTCCATGGTCGAGTGGACCAGCAATGCAAGCCGGCCGATTGAATCCTCGCGCACGAAATGGGACGATCTGAAAAAGGCACTTGGCCTCGGATCCTGACCTGCGCTCTGGAGTTTCTATGTCCACAGTAAGTTTGGCCGCGTCCAGCTCGGGCGCGGCCGTTCGCATCGACCGGCTTTTCCTCGGGCTCGCGCTCGGCGCCACTGCGATCCTGGTTGCACTCGTCCTGCTCGATCATCAACCGGCTTCGGCGGCGCTCATTCTCGGCGGCTTTGGTCTCGGCATTGCGTTCCTCAAGGCTGAATTCAGCTATACCGCGTCGTGGCGGCGGTTTCTGACGCGGGGCGAAGCCGGCGGCCTGCTCGGCGGGCTTATTGTGATCGCGATATGCGCGCTCGCTGTCGTTCCGGTCGCGGCACTGATGCCGAATTATGGCGGAGCGATCGCCCCGCTCGGCCCATCGCTCGTTATCGGCGCATTTGTATTCGGTATCGGAATGCAGCTCGCCAATGGCTGCGGCTCCGGCACGCTTTACACGGTCGGCGGCGGCTCGGGGCGCATGCTGATTGCGCTTCTGTTTTTTGTCATCGGCAGTGTGTTCGGCAGCCTGTCATTGCCGGCTTTTCTCGCGTTCGGCGGCGTGGATCCAATTTTGGTCTCCGACTATCTCGGCCCGTGGGGCGGCCTAGCGGCCACGCTTGTCAGTATTGCCATCGCCGCAGCGCTTATCATTGCATTCGCCCGCAGCCGGGGCGCCAACTTCATTCCGTCACGCAATTACGTCATTGGCGGGATCGCGATAGGGCTCCTGTGTGTCGCGGTGTTCGCGGCCGGCGGCCATCCCTGGAGTGTGACGTTCGGCTACACCGTCTGGGGCGCGAAAGCCGCGACCGCGCTTGGCTTTGACTTGTCACACGCGGCATTTTGGCAATGGCCTGGTCCGAAGCGCGCGCTCTCTGACTCCGTTTTGTCAGACACGTCCAGCCTCACCGATTTTGGAATGCTGTTCGGCGCGATGGCCGCCGCCGCCGCCAGCAAACCATTCGCCGCTGGCGCATGGCCACCCGTGAAGTCGCTGTTGGCCGCAGGCATTGGCGGCTTGCTGATGGGGTGGGGCGCGCGGCTTGGTTTTGGCTGCAATATCGGCGCCTTTGTTGGAGGTGTTGCCTCCGGCTCCCTGCACGGCTGGGTCTGGTTTCTTTCAGCCCTTCCCGGATGCCTGATCGGCATCCACATGCGGCCGCTGTTCGGCCTGTCGCGAGAGTAGCCCATGCGCGCGGTTTACATCGTTGTTGTGTTGATCGGCATGGCCGCGATCTTGGTCGATCACCTCTCGAGCCCGTCGAGCGGCCGCGCGGTGTCGCCGGAGGATTTTGCCGGCGCCTGCGCACCTTGCGGCGCGCCTTGTCCGTCAAAGAAATAAAGTTCTCAGCTGTTTTGTTTCAGAAAGGCATCAACTTCGGCACGCGTCGGCGCGCCTGAGGCGCCCCCGAATTTCGTGCATTTGAGCGCGGCTGTAGCGCTCGCAAAGCGCAGAACGTCAGGAAGCTCGCGACCTTCTGCAAGCGCAAGTGTAAAGCCTCCGTGGAAAGCATCGCCGGCACCGAGCGAGTCGATCACTTTCACTTTGAAGGCTGGCAGATGCTTAAGTTCGCCGCGTTCGAGCCAAAAGACACCGTTCGGCCCGTCGGTAATCGCGAGGAAGCCGGAAATGTGTTCAGCGAGCTTCTTGAGTGCGTTGCCATAGTCTTCGAGACCGGTCGTTCCAAACAAAGCTTCCGCCGATGACACGACGTAAGTACCGAGCGAGAGCAGGGGATCATCAACGGTCGTCGTCTGGTCAAGATCGATCACAATCGGGATCTTGCGCTTCTGCGCAGCCCGGCAAACCGCCGTAACGAATTCGGGAAAGCGATTGTCCACGAGAACGGCGTCGACATCCGCCACCAATCCCGCTGCGTCATTCGGCAGCACGTCGCCAAGATCGGCGCCGCGTCGGGTCGCGATGATTTTTTCGCCGGCCGCATCGAGCAGAATCAACGACACAGATGCTGTGCCGCGGTCGACCCGTGCGACACCACTGCAATCGACGCCTTCTTTGACGAGATCCGCGAGAATGCGGTTACTGACGGCATCGTTGTCACCACCCAGCGGCCCGGCGAAGGCGACGCGCCCTTTGAGCCGGGCGATCGTTACGGATGCATTCGCGGCGCAGCCGCCGCCAGTGATGATAAATTCACTTCCGGTCACCTTGGTGCCGGGCACGGGGAAGCTTTCGACGCGCATGACGATGTCCTGCACGGCGATACCGGAACATAAAATTTTCGGGCTTTTATCTGGGCGTTCAGTCAAAGCTGATCTCGTTCTCCACCCAGGCGCGGATAATGTGATGCGCAATCGCAACCGGCGGCGGCGTCGTGAGGCCTTGGGGATGTTTGCACATTAACATGGCCTCGATCTCATCCTTGCTAAACCAGCGGGCGTCTTCGAGTTCCTCGCGATCGACCACGATATCGCGCGTGAGCGCTTCGGCGTGGCATCCGATCATCAATGACGTTGGAAACGGCCATGGCTGGGAGGCAAAATAGACCACGCGCCCGCAGGAAATGCCGGCCTCTTCGAGCGTTTCCCGGTGCACTGCATCCTCGATGGATTCTCCCGGCTCAACGAAGCCGGCAAGGCACGACCACATCGTCGCTACAAATCTCGGTGAGCGCCCGAGCAGACACCGCTCGCCGTCCGACGCCAACATGATGACGACCGGATCGGTTCGCGGGAAATGCTCGGCCTTGCATTGCGGGCAATCGCGCCGCCAGCCGCCCTGCACCGGCCGCGTGGCGGCTCCGCAATTCGGGCAAAAACGATGGCGCGCATGCCAGTGCAATACCGCCTTGGCTTCCGCGATTGGCGGGAGATGATCGGGCGCGACCAAGCCTTGAACAGCGATCGAACGGAGGTCGGTGACGTGAAGGCCGTCGCGCGCCTTGAGGACATCTGCGACTTGTGGACCAACGCCGTGGCCGAAGCGCGGCGCACCGTCGAGCAGGCCGAGAAATATCGTTTCGGTCGCAGGGCCGAGCGCTTCGGCCTCCGGCAATGTGAACAGGGGCTCATGAATGCTCGAGCCCTTCTTCATCACGATCCAGTCGCCGCCAATCACGTAGGTTCGAGCACCCGCGTTTTGCGAAAGTCCGGCAATGGCAGCGGCATCCGGGCGCAGCTCCGCCGCGCGTTCGATGCGGCTATCGGAATATCCGAGACTGGGTTTGGGGCCGAGGTCTGGACGAAAAGGCATGTGCGGTACAAATTCGCACGACGACTTCATCGGCGCAATCCTTACTCAGCGGCCCCTCCGCGCGGGTACATGGCTTCGCGCAATTCCGGGCGTTGCCATTGCGGCCCAAGCACGCCCTGCTTGGCGCCGTAATTGAGCGCAGAGGTTACGGTGTCGGTGGTGGCGCGCATTTCGCGTGCGCGGTTGAGGCTCACATCGACGACAAACATGCCCGCGGCAGTGCTCTCGAAAAGAATTTCCTCCGGTGTCGCGACCATCGCGAGCCCGCGTTCGGCATGGCTGAATAAATTTTGCGTTGTCACCACGATGGCGAGGTTTTCGATGGCGCGTGACCAGATCAGGTTGCGCCAGGTTGCCCACAGCCGCCGCTTGTCGGTGCCGGCCGGCATAAAGATCAATTCGGCGCCGCGCAGCGCCAGCGCACGTGTCACTTCGGGCATATAAGCTTCGCTGCACATTGCGAGGCCAACCTTGCCTTGTTGCGTATCGAATACCGGGAATTCATTGCCGGGAACGTATTGAAATTCCCACCATTGGCCGCCGGTGTATATCCATGGGCCATTTGGGTGTGTGCGGCGATAACTTACCGGCACGCGGCCGTCACCGTAGGCCATGCAAATCAGATTGTGCGCAGTCCCCTCATTGTGGCTGAGCGGTTCTATGGTGCCGTAAACCACATTGATGCCGTGCTTGGCGGCGGCTTCCGCAACGCGCGGCGTGGGATCGAATGTTGCCGGCATGCGCCAGGGGCCCGGATAGGTTTCGGGAAAGCAGACGAACTCGGCGCCTTCGGATTTGGCGCGCACAATGAAATCCACCGCATCAGCAATATTCTTTTCGGCTTCCTCGATCGGATTGGCGATCGGCTGCACGAGAGCAATACGAAACGTCATACGTCACTCCAAGCTGGATGCATGCGCCTGAGAGAGCTTGAAATGGCGAGGTGGTGCGGTCAAGCGATGGCCTGATCGACGGCGGTCAGCACTTGTTCGGGCTTAAGTTCATCGAGGCACGCACTGCGGCTGCCAATATGGCGTTCGCAACCTTCGAAGGTGCAGGGCAAGCAAGGCAATGGATTCTGTACGATCCATACGTTGTGGCGGTTCTGGATCGTGCCGCTTGCTTCCCAGGGTGTTGCAAGTCCGCCGACCGGCCAAGGCCCCCAAACGCGTGGATCCATAGGACCGAAGAGGGCAACGGTCGGACGTCCGGCCGCCGCGGCAAGATGCGTGACCGATGTGTCGGGACCGATGTAGAGCCGTGCCTTCGCTAGAAGGGTCATCGTTTCAGCCCAGCCGACTTGATGAACGTCTGCGACGCCGCGCCAGACCATCTCAAGATAGCTTCGCTCGGCGTCGCCCGGACCTCCGATTGCAATGACCTGAAGTCCTCGCTTTGCAAGGCCGGCAGCAACTGCGCGCCAGCCATCCGGCGTCCATTCCTTGTATGCAAACATCGGCGCCGCATGAATTACAGCGTAGCTGTCGCCAGGCGCCACGTGTGAGTACGGCGCGGGGGCAGGGCACACCAATTCCGGGATACGCGAAATATCGAGAGCGTCGGCAAGCCGCAGCATCTGCTCGACGCGATGAAGCTTCTCCGCGGCAGGAACACTCCGATGCAGAGCGATGCGTTTGAGGGTGCGGGCGAGCGACGAGTCGCTGTCGGTCGTCACCCCTGCGCGCAGCCGCCCCGCCGCAAATGCAAAGACCGTCGGACGATCGCCGCTCTGGGTCGAGATCGCGATGTCATAGCGCCGCCAAAGGCGCGCAAGCAGGCGCGCACTCTCAATCACCGCCGGGCGTGACGATAAAGTGAAGACCTGATTGATATCGGGATTGCCGGCGATAATGCCGGTGGTATTGCGAAACACGAGAACATCGATTTCCGAGCTGGGCCAGGCGCGGCGGAGGCTGCGGATCAGCGGCGTCGTCAAAAGTACGTCGCCGATGCGGCGCAATGAGATAACGAGAATTCGGCGTGGCGCAGCAACCATGATGATTTTTCATAAAACCGATGCGAGCGGGCCCTGATTATCGCGTTATCGACGGCCGCCGCGCGTATTACGAGCGATCCTTGCAAGAATTTGGCTATTTTGTTTAGTCTTCTGCTATCAGTATTGCCGTGCGCAGTCCATATTTGCGCCGTGCAAATGCAGGAAAGCAAGGATGTCAGCGCCCGACTCGGCACAGCAGAATGTACCAATGGTGGCTTTGTCGTGGGGCGAAGTTATCGACAAAATCACCATTCTTGAAATCAAGCGGCAGCGTCTGTCGTCTGCCGACGCCATTGCGAATGTTGAGCACGAGCTTGCCGCACTGAACAAAGTTGTTGCGGACGCTTCGGTGCCCGCCGCGTTGGTGGATTTGAAGATGCCATTGAAAGCCATCAACGAAAAACTTTGGGATATCGAGAATCAGATTCGCGCGAAGGAAGCGCAAAGCATCTTTGATAGCGCTTTTATTGAGCTTGCACGCTCTGTGTATATCAACAACGACCAGCGTGCGAAACTCAAGCGCGCGATCAACGAACTTCTGAATTCAGAATTGGTCGAAGAAAAACAGTATACCACCTACGCAGCTCAAAAATCGCTGTCCGCTGTTTGATCAGCGCAGCAGCGCGCGCAGAGCGTTGAGAAGCGCCTCTCTCCGGCTTACATCGTAAGCGCGCGCGGGTTTTATGCCCCACACCGGTTTCGGCCATGCGGCGTCGTCACGGCGACGTGCAATCACGTGCACGTGCAATTGCGGCACTTGGTTGCCGAGTGCGGCGATGTTGAGTTTGTCGCATTCGGTGGTGGTTTTAAGCGCGCGAGCCACCCTGGCGATTTCGCCGAGGAGCTGAATCTGGGCGTTCTCCTCAAGGTCAATGAGTTCGACAATTCCGGGAAGACGCGGCACCAGGATCAGCCAGGGATAGTTGGCATCTGCCAACAGCACACGCGCAAGCGCCAGGTCGCAGATCGCGACCGTGTCCTGCTTCAGCTGTGGATGGAGCGACCCAGCCGAGTCCATATTGCCCATACCACCGGGCCTGGCCCGGGCCTCTGCGACATTTCCACAAGCAGATTCGCCAGATGGACTGACGGGTCAAGACCGTGCGTGAATGGCCGCGCCTGGGCTGCTTGCTTTCAGTGGCCGTAGGACCGATATAGGACGCGGGAGGTTGGCGGTGGACGAGCCACTCGCCAACCGGGTCAGGTCCGGAAGGAAGCAGCCCTAACGAGCGCGGTTCGGGTCGCTCGTCAGCCTCCCACCTAATTCCTTTCGAATCCACGCTACTGCGCCCACACTTGGGGTAGCGAAACATCGGCGGCGAAACGCAATCGCAGTAGCCCGGATTGAGCTTAAGCGAAATCCGGCAAGCCGAGAGGCTCATGCGTCGCTCCCCGGGTTTCGTTTCGCCCAATCTGGACTACATTTCTAACCTCAAGATCGCGTATCAAGCAGATCATGAGCGAGACGACGACATCCGCCTACCGCGTCCTGGCGCGCAAATACCGGCCGGCGACATTTGACGACCTGATCGGTCAGGACGCCATGGTGCGCACTGTCTCGAACGCGTTCGAGGCCGGGCGGATTCCGCAGGCGTGGATTC
>JBATYN010000018.1:0-5736 GCA_049674125.1 Pseudolabrys sp.
CCGTCATGCCTCAAGACCTGATCAACGCCAAGCCGGCAGCGGCTGCAGTGCGCGAGTTCTTCGGTTCTTCGCAACTCTCGCAGTTTATGGATCAAACAAATCCGCTGTCGGAGATCACCCACAAGCGCCGTCTCTCGGCGCTTGGCCCGGGCGGTCTGACCCGCGAGCGCGCCGGCTTCGAGGTGCGCGACGTGCATCCGACGCACTATGGCCGTATCTGCCCGATCGAGACGCCGGAAGGCCCGAACATCGGCCTGATCAACTCGCTCGCGACCTGTGCGCGCGTCAACAAATACGGCTTCGTCGAGACGCCGTATCGCAAGGTCAAGGACGGTCGTGTCACCGACGAGGTGGTTTACCTGTCGGCGATGGAGGAAAGCCGTCACGCGGTCGCGCAGGCTAATGCGGTGATCGACGGTCGGGGCCGCTTCACCGAAGATCTGATTGTGTGCCGCCAAGCTGGCGACGTCCATCTGGTTCCGCGTGACAAGGTCGACTTCATGGACGTGTCGCCAAAGCAATTGGTGTCGGTCGCTGCGGCGCTCATTCCGTTCCTCGAGAACGACGACGCGAACCGTGCTTTGATGGGCTCGAACATGCAGCGTCAGGCCGTGCCGCTGGTTCGTGCCGAGGCGCCATTCGTCGGTACCGGCATGGAAGGCGTGGTTGCCCGCGACTCGGGGGCATCGATCGCCGCCCGTCGTACTGGTATCGTCGATCAAGTGGACGCGACCCGAATCGTCGTTCGCGCAACTGACGAGACCGACCCGACAAAGCCGGGCGTCGATATCTATCGCTTGATGAAATATCAGCGATCGAACCAGAACACCTGCATCAACCAGCGCCCGCTGGTGAAGGTCGGTGACCAGGTTGAGAAAGCGGACATCATCGCCGATGGTCCTTCGACGGATCTCGGCGAACTCGCGCTCGGCCGTAACGTGCTCGTCGCGTTTATGCCGTGGAATGGCTACAACTTCGAGGACTCGATCCTGCTCTCCGAGCGGATCGTGAAAGATGATGTGTTCACGTCCATCCATATCGAAGAATTCGAAGTGATGGCTCGCGACACGAAGCTTGGTCCCGAAGAAATTACCCGCGACATCCCGAACGTTTCAGAAGAAGCGCTCAAGAATCTCGACGAAGCGGGCATTGTCTACATCGGCGCCGAAGTCCATGCCGGCGATATTCTCGTCGGCAAAATCACACCGAAGGGCGAAAGCCCGATGACGCCGGAAGAAAAGCTTCTGCGCGCCATCTTCGGCGAGAAAGCGTCTGACGTACGCGACACATCGTTGCGCGTGCCGCCGGGCGTGCAAGGCACTGTCGTCGAAGTGCGCGTGTTCAATCGGCATGGCGTCGAGAAAGACGAGCGCGCGCTCGCTATCGAGCGTGAGGAAATTGAACGGCTCGCTAAGGACCGGGACGACGAGCAAGCGATCCTCGACCGTAACGTTTACGGCCGTCTCGCCGAACTGCTCGAAGGCCGCCAAGGCATCGCCGGTCCGAAGGGCTTTAAGAAAGACAGCAAGATCACCAAGGCAGTGCTGGACGAATATCCGCGCTCGCAGTGGTGGCTGTTTGCTTCGCCCAACGACAAGCTGATGGCCGAAATCGAGGCGATCCGTAAGCAGTACGACGAGTCAAAGAAGCTGCTCGAGCAGCGCTTCCTCGACAAGGTCGAAAAGCTGCAGCGTGGCGACGAATTGCCGCCCGGCGTGATGAAGATGGTCAAGGTCTTCGTCGCGGTGAAGCGCAAGATTCAGCCCGGCGACAAGATGGCCGGCCGCCATGGTAACAAGGGCGTGGTTTCGAAGATCGTGCCCGTCGAGGACATGCCGTTCCTGGAGGACGGCACCCAGGTCGACATCGTGCTCAACCCGCTGGGTGTGCCTAGCCGCATGAACGTCGGTCAAATTCTCGAGACGCATCTCGGCTGGGCTTGCGCCGGTCTGGGGCTCAAGATCGGGCAGGCGGTCGACGCCTATAATTTGAAGCACGACGCGCGGCCTCTCAAAGACATGCTCAAGAAGGTCTATGGCGACGATGAGACCATCAAATCGCTGAGCGAAGATGGTCTTATCGAGCTTGGTGGAAACCTGCGCCATGGCGTGCCGATAGCCACTCCGGTGTTCGACGGCGCGAAAGAGGCGGACATCGAGAAGATGCTCGACCTCGCCGGTCTCGATCATTCGGGCCAGGTCAATGTCTTCGATGGCCGTACCGGCGAAGTCTTCGATCGCAAGGTGACCGTCGGCTACATCTATATGCTCAAGCTGCACCACTTGGTGGACGACAAGATCCACGCTCGCTCGATTGGCCCGTATTCGCTGGTTACCCAGCAGCCTCTCGGCGGCAAGGCGCAGTTCGGCGGCCAGCGTTTCGGCGAGATGGAGGTGTGGGCGCTCGAAGCTTACGGCGCCGCCTACACGTTGCAGGAAATGCTGACCGTGAAATCGGACGACGTTGCCGGCCGCACCAAGGTGTACGAGGCGATCGTACGCGGCGACGACACGTTCGAGGCGGGCATTCCCGAGAGTTTTAACGTGTTGGTCAAGGAAATGCGATCGCTCGGCCTCAACGTCGATCTGCACAATTCGAAACAGCAGCGGCAGGGTGGTCCCGAGACGGCCGAAGCAGCGGAATAGTCAGGCGTTGCGGAGCGGCGAAGGCGCTGCTCCGCGGATGAACGAACAACGACAGGTGGGGAAACCAAGATTCCCCGGTCGAGGAGAAGACGATGAATCAAGAAATCATGAATCTTTTCAGCCCGCAGGTTCCGGCTCAGGTCTTTGACCAGATCCGGATTTCGATCGCGAGCCCGGAAAAGATTCTGTCGTGGTCTTACGGCGAAATCAAAAAGCCGGAAACGATCAACTACCGCACCTTCAAGCCTGAGCGCGACGGTCTATTCTGCGCGCGCATTTTCGGGCCGATCAAGGATTACGAATGCTTGTGCGGCAAGTACAAGCGTATGAAGTACAAGGGCATCATCTGCGAGAAATGCTCCGTCGAAGTTACCTTGTCGCGGGTGCGGCGCGAGCGCATGGGCCACATCGAATTGGCCGCGCCGGTTGCCCACATCTGGTTCCTGAAGTCGTTGCCCAGCCGCATTGGGTTGCTGCTCGACATGACGCTCAAGGACCTCGAGCGCATCCTATACTTCGAATATTACGTCGTGCTTGAGCCAGGGCTCACGCCGCTCAAGGACCGTCAGCTCCTGTCCGAGGACGAGTATCTCAAGGCGCAAGAAGAGTTCGGCACCGACAGCTTCACGGCGACCATCGGCGCGGAAGCGATCCGCGAGATGCTCAAGGGCATCGACCTTGAAAAGATGCAGGCCGAGCTGCGCGCCGAAATGGGCGAGACCGAGAGCGAAATCAAGAAGAAGAAGATCGCGAAGCGCCTCAAGCTGATCGAAGCTTTCCTTGCTTCCGGCAACAAGCCGGAGTGGATGATCCTGACCGTCGTTCCGGTAATCCCGCCCGACTTACGTCCGTTGGTGCCGCTCGATGGCGGGCGCTTTGCCACGTCCGATCTCAACGACCTCTATCGGCGCGTGATCAACCGCAACAACCGCTTGAAGCGGCTAATCGAGTTGCGTGCGCCGGACATCATTATCCGAAACGAAAAGCGTATGCTTCAGGAAGCCGTCGATGCGCTGTTCGACAACGGCCGCCGTGGCCGCGTGATCACCGGCGCCAACAAGCGTCCGCTGAAATCGCTTGCCGATATGCTCAAGGGCAAGCAGGGCCGCTTCCGGCAGAACTTGCTCGGCAAGCGCGTCGACTATTCCGGTCGCTCCGTGATCGTCGTCGGTCCCGAGCTCAAGCTGCATCAGTGCGGCTTGCCCAAGAAGATGGCGCTCGAGCTGTTCAAGCCGTTCATCTATTCGCGCCTAGACGCGAAAGGCCTTTCCACGACCGTGAAGCAGGCAAAGAAGCTGGTCGAGAAGGAGAAGCCGGAGGTTTGGGATATCCTCGACGAGGTAATCCGCGAGCATCCGGTGCTGCCCAATCGCGCGCCAACTTTGCACCGTCTCGGCATCCAGGCTTTTGAGCCCGTGCTGATCGAAGGCAAAGCGATCCAGCTGCATCCGCTCGTTTGCGCGGCCTTCAACGCCGACTTCGACGGCGACCAAATGGCCGTGCACGTTCCGCTGTCCCTGGAAGCACAGCTGGAAGCGCGCGTGCTGATGATGTCGACCAACAACATCCTTCATCCGGCGAACGGCCAGCCGATCATCGTGCCGTCGCAGGATATCGTGCTCGGACTTTATTACCTCACGCTGATGAGCGAAGGCATGCCTGGTGAAGGCAAGCTGTTTGGCGACATGGCCGCGATCGACCATGCGCTGCATGCAAAAGTCATCAGCCTGCACACCAAGATCAAATACCGCTGGGAAGGTGTCGACGAGAAAGGCAAGTCTTTCAGGAAGTGGTACGACACCACGCCCGGCCGCGTTGTGCTTGGTAACGTGCTTCCGAGAAGCGTGAAAGTGCCGTTCGACGTCGTCAACCGCTTGATGACGAAGCGCGAAATTTCCGCGATGATCGATCAGGTCTACCGCCATTGCGGACAAAAAGAGACGGTCATCTTCTGCGACCGCATCATGTCGCTTGGCTTCTATCATGCGTTCAAGGCCGGCATCTCCTTCGGCAAGGACGACATGGTGGTACCGGAGTCGAAATGGAAGATCGTCGAGGCGACGCGTGATCTCGCGAAAGAGTTCGAGCAGCAATACAATGACGGCCTGATCACCCAAGGCGAGAAGTACAACAAGGTCGTCGACGCCTGGTCGAAATCCACCGACAGCATCGCCGACGCGATGATGCGCGAAATTTCGTCCACCAAGAAGGACGCAAACGGCCGCGACATGCAGGTCAACTCGATCTACATGATGGCCCATTCCGGTGCGCGCGGTTCGCCGGCGCAGATGCGTCAGCTCGCCGGCATGCGCGGCCTGATGGCCAAACCATCGGGTGAGATCATCGAGAGCCCGATCATATCCAACTTCAAGGAAGGGCTTTCGGTGTTGGAGTACTTCAACTCCACGCACGGCGCCCGTAAGGGTCTCGCCGACACAGCCTTGAAAACGGCAAACTCGGGTTACCTGACGCGCCGTCTGGTCGACGTCGCACAGGATTGCATCATCACGGAAGAAGACTGCGGCACGAAGGGCGGCATCAAGGTGCGCGCCATCATTGACGCGGGCACCGTTGTGGCCCCGTTGGCGATCCGCATTCTCGGCCGGACTACGGCAGAGGATGTAAAGGACCCCTCCACCGGCAAGACCTTGACTAAGCGCGGCACGCTGCTGACCGAACCGGAGGTGGAAGTCATCACCAATGGCGGCGTGCAGGAACTGAAGATTCGTTCAGTTTTGACCTGCGAAGCAGCTAACGGCGTGTGCGGTGCTTGCTACGGACGCGATCTCGCCCGTGGCACGCCGGTCAACATGGGCGAGGCGGTGGGTGTCATCGCTGCACAGTCGATCGGCGAGCCAGGCACCCAGCTCACCATGCGCACCTTCCACATCGGCGGTGCGGCGCAAATCTGCGAGCAGTCGTTCATCGAGTCGAACTTCGACGGCAAGGTCAAGTTCAAAGGCCAGAACGTCGCCAAAAACTCGGATAACGAAGTGGTTGCGATGGTGCGCAATATGGTCGTCGCGGTCGTCGACCCCGATGGCACCGAGCGTGCACATCACCGCATCCCCTACGGCGCGCGCATGCGCGT
>JBATYN010000019.1:0-2616 GCA_049674125.1 Pseudolabrys sp.
GCTATAAAGTTCATCGTCAGTTTTGTGCGCATAAGATGTCCGCATAACGTCGCGGGCAACGTTGTCGACGTGATAGAGATGGTCCCACATAAAGCGCGACTCATACTGGACGCGCGCAGTGCGGATATAGCGAACCTTCGAATATTGTTGGAAGGCCAATGAGAAGTCTCCCTGTGACTGATCAATCAACTCTGTGAGGCACACCGCGTCCTCAATTGCCATACAGGCTCCTTGAGCGAGCGATTGCAAGGTTGGGTGTGCTGCATCGCCAAGCAGGGCCACACGACCGGCGCTCCAGTGCCGAATGGGATCTCGGTCGGAGATAGCCCACCGTCTGCCGACGTCCATCGTGGCAATGAGCGCTTTCAAGGTTGGATGAGAATCGCGATAGGTCCGATCGACTTCCGCGCGATAGTCCGCGGCATCACCCCTCTCAGCGTGAGTCGCCGTTTTGAAGACGGCGACCATGTTGAACAGCGTGAAGTCGCGAAGCGGATAGTGCACCAGGTGATAGCCAGGCCCCGACCATAAGACCGACTCTTCGCGGCGTACATCAGCGCTGAGCTGCGCCATCGGAATGATCGTACGATGTGCCACATAACCGACCATGCGCGGTTCGCCTTCATTTAGGAGCTGCTGCCGCACCACGGAACGAAGGCCATCGGCGGCAATGATCGCTGCGCCCTCAATCGTATTGTTATTGGTGAATAGTCGGACTGTATCGCCCTTGTTCTCGAACCCATTCACTTTTGTTGTCGGCATGAGCTCGATTGTCTGGGTCGCCTTGCATGCCTCCAGCAGCACCCGATGAAGATCAACTCGATGCAGGACAACATAGGGGTATTTGAATCGTTGTACGAACGCGGCTCCGGTCGGAATTCGAACAATCGTCTCGCCGTCGACCGAGTCCAGCATCGTGACTGCTTTAGGGACGATCGACTTTTCGAGCACGGTCTGACTGATGCCAAGACGCTCGAACATATGAAAGACGTTGGGGCCTAGCTGGATGCCGTACCCGATGGCCCCAAATTCCGGAGATTCTTCGAGAACTTTGACTGGCCATCCCTTGCGCCCGATTCCAAGTGCAGCGGTAAGGCCGCCAATGCCGCCGCCGACAATGAGAATGGGCGCGCAGTTAGTCATTTGAAAGATTGTCTTGCAGGCACAACAATATCATACAGAACTCGTGCAGCCTTAGTGAAGGCGTACGATGACTTTACGGGACGACCGGAATGCGAGTTGCCGTTACGATGGATGGCTGATTTTAATGGGCCAAAGCAATCGGCGAAGCCGTCCCGGATCGGGATATTGGAGGCTCAGGTCAGCGAACGCCACCAAAGGATCCACGCGAAGGTCCAATCGGCAGCGGGGGGCGCGGGACATCGTCTTGATATGACTTCGGCTTGGGTCCGGCCGGCGGGGCCGGTCTTGCTGTAAGTTTCTGAGTATACATTTCGGCGCTGCCGTTCTTTCTTTCTTTCTTCCTTGCAGCTGGAGCCGATGCCAGAGCGCCTGTCGCCGGGGTAGGCGTTGTGCCCGGCTGAAGCGACGCGGAAGGTTCAGCCGTGACGGTTTTGAAATCACTCCCGAGCGGCCATACAAAATCGTCGGCGCGGCCAGGCGGAGCGGCCAGTGCCTCGCCCCTCACTAAGACTTTCGCGGCGAGGGCGTCGGTTTGGGCAGAGCTGCCGCCTGCCGCACCAACCAGCAAGTCGTCGGAAATCTGCGGCGCTGCCGTGAGCGGTATCATCGGCCCCGCCAAAGGCCGAGCGGCATGTTTTTCTTCGGGCGCCGGTACAACTGGCCCGGAAGGTAGCGAGACTGCCGTTCGATTACTCATAAAGCGTTGCAATTCGCGCTCGACATAGTGTGCCAGTTTGAGGGCACCGTATTTTGTAAAAAAGACACCGTCGCTCGAACGTAAGCGACGCGTCTGACCCTCATAGTCAGGGCCATAGTTAGAATACTTTCCGGATTCGTCTACAAAGCCGTCCCACAGGTCGATATAAACTATGCCGGCACGTTCAGCACGTGCGCGATAAAGATCATTGAGATAGGCGGCGTCGGCCGTGGATCGAGTCCCTCGAATTGATGGCAAACCGACCCACACCACGGGCACACCTTTGGTCTTAAGAGCCGCGATTGTTTCATCGATGCGCCGGGAGTAAATTTTTTCCCATTGCTCGCTGCGGAATTCGACGACACCATTTCCTTTTTTGTCGCTGTCCGACGCAGGAGCCGCGTTCAAATCTGCATTGTCTGCGCCAGATGGATTTTGTCCGCTTTTAATTTCAGCGTCGTTTTTGACTTGTTGATCTTTCTGATCTTTTGCTTTTCTTGCGGCCTCTTTTGCAAGATCCTTTTCGCGAATGTCCAGACGGTCGGTCAGGCCAAGCATCATGATGACGTAGTCGGCTTTTTCTTGTGCCAAAATGTCGCGCGCCGCATGCCACCAGTCCAGGTCACCCTTTGGATCGTATTGCAAGAGACCTGAGTATGGTTTTATTTTGCGGATGATGCCTATTTCTGGCGACTCGGAGAACGCATCTTCCAGACCATAAGATAGCCAGTCAGCCATTCCGTCGCCCATCACTACGATCGACGTGGTTCGTTCGA
>JBATYN010000020.1:0-1570 GCA_049674125.1 Pseudolabrys sp.
CAATAGTTCGGCGACCCGCCCGCGATTAAGCTTGAGCCATTGCAGCCCAATTATCATTGGACCGCCACGCATCCTATTTTGGTCGAGAGCCGCAACCGCAGTATCAATTGACACGCGATGGACAAGCAATTTTTCTCCATCGGGTGTCGTCAGCGAGCCTTCGCGGACTTTCGTAGCTTCGACAGCAGCAAGAAAAATCGTGACTTCCTCGTCCGTAACGCCAGGCGAACTTAGAAAC
Source organism: Pseudolabrys sp. (assembly GCA_049674125.1). Taxonomy (GTDB): domain Bacteria; phylum Pseudomonadota; class Alphaproteobacteria; order Rhizobiales; family Xanthobacteraceae; genus Pseudolabrys. The sequence goes on from JBATYN010000020.1 coordinate 239, forward strand.
GTGAGCAATTCGAAAAGCTTTTGGGGTACGATGCCGATCTCTTCCGTGCATTCTCGCCGCGCCGACTCGATCAGAGATTCGCCGGCCTCCACGCGTCCCGCCACGAACTCGACCACATCGCCGTGACCATTGGCGAGTTGCGCCGGCAGGCGAACCTGCCGGATTAGCACCAGCTCCTGACGCACGACGTCGATCGGGATGACCACCACGACCTTGCCGCCGATGAGCACGTCACGTTCCTGCACGACCGGCGGGTCTTCACCCATCAGAGTCATGTTGTAGCGACGATATTCACGGTAGGCCTTTGCCAGCAGCTGCGGCGGCGACACAACGATGTCCGCTGGCAGATCGGCAAGGTCTCGGCGTTTGGACATGGAATCTTACTGCGACACGACGCCTTCAGGGGCGGTTTCCAGATTGAAGGCTGCGGCAAACAGCGCGCGGGTATAGTCGGTCTTTGGCGCCTTGAACAATTCGGCCGCCGCGCCCTCTTCCACGGCTTTTCCATTGCGCAACACCAACAGCCTGCTCGCTAGCGCAGCCACCACGCGCAAGTCGTGCGAAATAAACATGTAGGTCAAATCGCGGCGCTTCTGCAGATCGCGTAGCAGGTCGACCATTTGCGACTGGATGAGCATATCCAGCGCGCTGGTGGGTTCATCGAGCACAATAAAAGTTGGCTCCAGCACCAGCGCACGCGCAACTGCAATGCGTTGACGTTGGCCTCCGGAAAACTCATGCGGATAGCGATGGCGCGTCTGCGTATCGAGCCCAACTTCCGTCAACGCGGTGATAACGCGCTGCTCGCGCTCCATCGCAGACAGGCGCGGATGATGCACCTTCAGGCCCTCTTCGATGATATCCGAAATCGACATGCGCGGAGACAACGAACCGTAGGGGTCCTGGAATACGATCTGCATGTTGCGGCGGAAGGGCCGCATCTCTTTGAATTTTAGGCCGTCGATGGAATTTCCCATGAACACGATCGGGCCATCGGACGAAATCAGCCGCAGAATGGCCAAGCCAAATGTCGTCTTTCCGGAACCGGATTCGCCGACGACACCCAGTGTTTCTCCCTTGCGTAATTCGATGCTGATGCCATCGACCGCCTTGATGTGTCCGACCACCTTGCGCAGAACGCCGCGCTTGATGGGGAACCACACTTTCAGATCCTTGGTCTCGACGACGATCGGAGCATCCGGACAAGGCGGCGCCGGATCGGGCTTTGGTTCGGCTGCGAGCAGCGCGCGCGTATAAGGATGTTCAGGCGCGGTGAACACGCGCTCGACCTCGCCCTGCTCGACGATCTTTCCGCGCTGCATGACGCAGACC
>JBATYN010000021.1:0-6135 GCA_049674125.1 Pseudolabrys sp.
GGCCAAGCGCAGCGCGTCGCCATTGCCCGCGCGCTAGTGCCGCAACCTGAGCTGCTGCTGCTCGACGAACCATTCTCCGCGCTCGATGCCTTTACCCGTGTCGATCTGCAAGACCATCTACTCGACCTGTGGAACGACCTGCGGCCGATGATGATCCTGGTCACTCACGACGTCGATGAGGCCATCGCGCTCGCCGATCGCATCATGGTGATGCGGTCGCGCCCCGGCCGAATCTTCGAGGAGATCGCTGCCGATCTGGAGCGCCCGCGCGATCGTCATTCGGCTGCCTTTGACCACGTCAAGGGCCGCGTACTCAACGCGCTCGATCGCTCGCTTGCCGGTGAGCGTGTGCCGGACCAGGCTGCGGTCGAACGGCCCGGCGCCGGCGCTGCCATGTGGTGGTAGCCGCCCTTGTGTTTGGCTGCGTCCAGCCTGTAGGTTCCCGGCCCGTCAAAGTGCAAATGTACAGGAGAAGAGCATGGATGCAGGCGAATTGCGTGCAATGCAGGCCCCGATCAAGGAGCGGTATAAGAGCGAGCCCAAGGCTGCGTTCATCACACTGAAAGCCAAGGGAACACTCGACGACAGCAACATCGCCTGCAAGGTCGAGACCGGCCGCGCGCTGGCCACCGCAGGCCTGCATCCGGCGACCGGTGGTTCCGGCCTTGAGCTCTGCTCCGGCGATATGTTGCTGGAAGCGCTGGTCGCCTGCGCCGGCGTCACGGTAAAGGCAGTAGCGACGGCGCTCGATATTCCGCTCAAGTCCGGCAAAGTATCGGCCGAAGGCGATCTTGATTTCCGCGGCACGCTCGGCGTTGCCAAGGATGCGCCGGTCGGTTTTGCGCAAATCCGGTTGCGCTTTGATCTCGACACCGCAGCGCCGCAGGAGAAGCTTGATCAGCTTCTCAAACTTACCGAGCGCTATTGCGTCGTTTATCAGACAATCAAAAGCGGACCTCCGGTCGACGTGCAGATGACGCGCGTCTAGACTGCCGCCCGGCAGTGACGAAGGCTGCGGACTGTGGTTCGCTGCCGCCCAAGCACAAAAAATCCGGGAGAGAAATAACAATGCGTATGTTCCAGGTCTGCGTTTGCGGCCAGCCTCTGCAGCTCAATGAACAGCCCACGCCGGAGCCGACCGGCAGTGAAGTGCTGCTGAAAGTCTTGGCAGCCGGCGTATGCCACAGCGACCTGCATCTGGCCGACGGCTGGTTCGATCTCGGCGGCGGCAAAAAAATGAGTCTCGCCGACCGCGGTATGAAGCTTCCGGTGACGCTCGGCCACGAGAACGTTGGCGAGGTCGTTGCCTTCGGCCCTGACGCAAAGGGCGTGAAAGTTGGCGATCGCCGGCTTGCACATCCGTGGATCGGCTGCGGCACCTGCGAAGCGTGCCAGCGGGGCGAGGAAAATCTTTGCCGCGCCATGCGCAGCCTCGGCGTGTTTTCGAACGGCGGTTATGCCGACTACCTGATGATCCCGCATCCACGTTATTTGTTCGACATCGGTGATTTGCCGCCGGAGCGCGCGGCTCCGCTCGCCTGCTCGGGCGTCACGACCTACGGTGCCTTAAAAAAAATTCCGACGCTGAAAAACGAACCGACGGTCATCATCGGCGCAGGTGGTCTCGGCCTGATGTGCCTCGCGCTGCACAAGGCGATGGGCGGCCACAGCGCGATCGTTGTCGACATTGATCCCGCCAAGCGCGACGCCGCCAAGAAGGCGGGCGCGAAAGCTGTTGTCGACGGTGGCGCGGCCGATGCTTCCCAGAAAATCATCGATATGACAAATGGCGGGGCATGGGGTGTTATCGATCTTGTCGGCTCTTCACAGAGCGCACGCGTTGGCTATGACAGCCTGATCAAGGGCGGCAAATACGTCATCGTTGGCCTGTACGGCGGCGACCTCACGGTGTCACTGCCGCCGATCCCGATGCGCGCATTGACCATCCAGGGCTCTTACGTCGGCAGCTTGCCGGAAATGAAAGAGCTGATCGACCTCGTCCGGCGCACCGGAATTCCGCCGGTTCCGGTGACGACCAGGCCGCTCGAGGATGTGAACACGGTGATGGATCAGCTGCGTGCCGGCAAGGTGATCGGCCGCGTCGTGCTGACGCCGGCGTAACGCTCTACGGCGTCATTTCGACGTTGTGTTCTCGACCGTCATGCCCGGCCTTGTGCCGGGCATCCACGTCTTGCAGGCTAGCGCGGATAAAGACGTGGATGGCCGGGGCAAGCCCGGCCATGACATTCTCCTAAGCCCTCACGATCTTCACATCAACCCGCGGGCCGGGCATGACGGCCGAGAATGCAATGTCCCCGCCAGTTTATTTTGCGCTCATCCTGATTGTAAAAATGGCCGTCACGGCCGGCTTTGTGCTGGCGGCGACGGTGATAGCGGAACGCGTCGGCCCCTTGATCGGCGGGCTGGTGGCGACGCTGCCGATCAGTGCCGGACCGGTTTACGTTTTCCTTGCGGTCGATCACGACGCACATTTCATTGCGCAGAGCGCGGTCGCCAGCCTTGCCATCAACGCCGCAAACGTGATCTTCGCACTCGCTTATGCGCTGCTGGCGCAAACGCGCTCGCGGGCGATCAGCATGACGGTGGCGTTTCTTGTCTGGCTGGTTCTCACGAGCACCGTGCTCTCGATCCATTGGACGTTCGCGCTTGTGGCGATCTTGAATATCGTGGTCTTGAGCACTTGCCTTTGGCTGGTGCGCCCGTTGCGTCACGTCCGGGTTACGGGATTTCGCACGCAGTGGACCGATCTCGCGCTCCGGGCGGGTCTGGTTGCGGCGCTTGTTGGCGTTGTCGTGACCTTCAGTTTTCAGCTGGGCCCCGATGGCAGCGGCATTCTAGCTGTTTTTCCGGTCGTGTTGCTCAGCATCATGTACATCTTGCACAATCGGGTCGGCGGGCCGGCAACGGCTGCTGTCATGGCAAACGCCGTGTTGGGGCTGGTCGGATTCGCATTTGCTTGCACGGTGTTGCATTTTACCGCCGACATGTTTGGCTCGGTGATCGGCCTGACGCTGGCGCTTGTAACGTCAATCGGCTGGAGCCTTCTGGTATTGCTGGCGCGCCGTCACGGCGTTGCAGTCTAGCTGGTTAGTGTTCATGGCATTGCTGCTGATCGGTCTTCTGCTGAAAATCGCGATGACCGCTTTGATTGTCGTCGCGGCTTCGGTTGTCGTCGAGCGTACAGGCGCGTTCGTCGGAGCGCTGGTTGCGTCTTTGCCGACCGCCGGCGGCGCGGCCCTGATCATTCTGGCATTCGAACATCCGCCATCTTTTATTGCATCGAGCGCTATCGGCAGCATGGTCTCTATGGCTGCTTGCGCGATCTTTGCATTGAGTTATGCGGCGCTGGCGCAGCGTCACTCGCTGACGGTGAGTCTCGGCGGCGCTTTTCTGGTTTGGTTTGTTGCCGCGCTTTTGTCCCGCCTCGTCGATTGGACAGCCACGACCGCGCTGCTTCTGAACGCTGTGGTCTATCCGCTGACAATCTTTGCCGCCGTGCGTTTTCTCGGGCACGGCGCGGTCAAGGCGCGCGTTAAGCTGAACGGCCGCGATCTTGCTTGGCGCGCGGGCGTTGTCACCTTTTGCGTCATCATCGTTACCGCCGCAAGCCAGTCGCTTGGGTCATATTTCTCAGGCGTCTTCGCATTCTTTCCGGTGGCGATGGGTTCGTTCTTCATCATCCTGCATTCGCGGCTCGGCGGTCCGGCGGCGGCAAGCGTCGCAGCGCATGTTCAGGCGCCATTGATCGGCCTCGTGCTCAGCCTTCTGGCGGTGCATCTGTTGGCTGAGCCGATCGGCGTCTGGTGGTCCTATGCCGTCGGGCTTTCAATCGGCGTCGCGTGGAATGCATTACTTTGGTTGGTGCGGGGGTGGTGGGGTGCATGGCCGTAAGGCGTAGACCATCAGCCGTCATGCCCTGTTATAGTCGTCCGAAGGACCGCGTGCTTTCGCACGCCTATGTGCCGGGCATCCACGCCTTGGTGGCGTTGAAAAAAGAAAGACGTGGATGGCCGGGACAAGCCCGGCCATGACGCTGAAACGCACTGCCTCTCATTCGTCATGCCCGCGCTTGTCGCGGGCATCCACGTCTTTCTTGCGGAATTTTCAATAGGCGAGATGTGGATGGCACCGGAAGTCGGGCTGGCCCGACTTCCGCATAAAAATGTGCCAAGCGCGGCTATGACGTGGAGGGGGCGTCAGCGCAACAACCCGAGCTCCATCGCCTTGATTTGCAGCGCGAGATAGCGCGAGAAGATTCGGCATTGCGCGAGGCTGCCGGCGGTGAACCAAAGCCCCGGCTGCGCGGTGCGCCGCCACATGTTGCGCAGTTCGCCGCCGTCATTGAATCCCCAGACTGGCCCAATCCGGTCGGCGACGTCGTCGCCAAGGAATACGCGCGCGGTTTCCTGCTGGTTCTTGTAACCGGTCGCCAGCACCAGAAGATCGGCGGGGATGACGCGGCCATCACGCATCCGCACGCCTTCGGCGACGAAGCGCTCGACGTCGGAAAATTGAATAAGGCCCACCGCGCCGGAAATGATCAGATCCGAACAGCCGACATTGAAGTAGTAGCCGCCGCCGCGGCGCAGATACATCATCTGGAAGCCGGTCTCGTCTTCGCCGAAATGCAGGCCAAAACCGCGCTTTTCGAGCCCCTGCAGCAGCGCCTTATCCACTTCGCGTCCCTGGGCGGTTGAAAGTTGATACGAGCGCTGCAGCACCGGATAGGGGAACGACGTCGCGAGCAGATCGCAATCCTCGAACGGAATGCCTTCCGAATAGATCGCGTAGACGCTTTGCGCTTCTTTCAGGCTCACGACATAGGTCTTGCTGCGCTGGATCATCGTGACCTCGGCGCCATGCGCATGCAGTTCCTGCGCGACATCGTGGCCGCTGGTACCGGTGCCGAGCACCAGCACCTTGCGGCCTTTCCATCGTTCGGCGTTCTTGAAATCGCCGGAATGAACTTTGGTGCCTGCAAACGCGTCGAGGCCCGGCAGATCCGGTGTTGCAGGGATGCTGCTCACGCCGGTCGCGAAGATCAGGTGCCGCGGCCGCATGACGCGTTCGCTGCCGTCTTTGCGGCGCAGCGTGATCTGCCAGTCCCGGCGTTTTTCGTTGTAACGGCCTGAGACCAGTTCGGTCCCGGTCCAGAAATTCAGCTCCATGGCGTCGACGTAGGATTCGAACCAGTTCGCCAGTTTGTCCTTCGGAATGTAGACGGGGAATGTCGGTGGAAATTTCAGATAGGGCAAATGATTGACGTGCACTTCATTGTGCAACGTCAGCGAGTGATAGCGCGTGCGCCAGTTGTCGCCGACGCGCTCATGGCGGTCGACGATCAGTGTGTCGATACCCAGTTGATGCAAGCGCGCGGCGATCGAGAGCCCGGCTTGCCCGCCGCCAACGACAATCACCGCCGGGTCGTGATCGGCATAAGTGCGCGCCCTGGCGAGGCGGTCGCTCCAGTTTTCGGCGCCGAAATCACGCGTGCCCTCGTCAGCGGTTTGTTTTCTGAATGCCTCCTCGTGACCTTTGAGCTCCTCCAGCGTCGTGACGACCGACCAGGCACGCAGCCGCGACGGCTTTTGCGGATCGGGTACGAGGCGCACGACGCCGGCGCCGCGGCCGATAGCCGTTTCGAATTCGAACAGCCCTTCGATTGCTTCGGTGCCAGCGCGCGTGACCCACCGCGGCGACGTTCTTCGCGCCGGAAAATGAAACTGTGTCGGCTTCGTGTGCGCGAGCGTTTCGCGCATGGCGGCTTCGATGGCGGGCCGGCCTGACACGGTCTGGATGGTCCATGTGAACGCCAGCACATCGCGCCAAAGACCATCCGCGATAAATAATTCCGCAATCGCGGCCGTGTCTTGCGCCTGCAATGCGGCGTCGAAACTCTCGAGCCAGCGCTGTGCGTCGGCCGGTGCCGTCGTTTGTTTTCTTTCAGCGACGTTCATCGCACTCGTGCCCGCTCGTCCCCGCGCGAGCGGGGACCTACGATAGATGTTCTTGCGAAGAGAGTACTGGATTCCCGCTTGCGCGGGAATGAGCGGAGAATAGCGCGCGTGCCACCTCTCCGCCGTCATGCCCGGCCTTGTGCCGGGCATCCACGTC
>JBATYN010000022.1:0-3337 GCA_049674125.1 Pseudolabrys sp.
GTCGAGTGTGGTGCGCTGGCCCACACGAGCCTCCTCGCGCACGCCGTTGAGCGCAATTTCTGAGGCTTGCACCTGTGCCTGCGTGGCATCGATGTTGGCCTTGGCCGCATCGAGCTGGCCCCACGACTGCACAACCGTTTGGCGCACCTGGTCGCGCGCAGTATCAAGATCGAGCCGCCGTTGCCCTAGCGTCTCCTTGGCCTGACGGATCAGCGAATATTCCGCCCCGCCCTGGTAGATCGGCACGCTGAGCTGGCCCAGCACCGAGGCATTGAAGGTTCTCAGTTGCAGCAGGCTGCTCTCGTAGCTTTGCTGAACATTGCCTTGCAATGACAGCGTCGGATAAAGCGCGCCTTCGGCAACCTTAACCTGTAACAACGCGGCGTCGACATTGTATTGCGCCGTGGACACCGCTGGATGGGTCGCGGTCGCAACCCCGATCGAGCCCGCCAGATCATGCGGCGAGTAGCGGTCAACCGGTGAGCCGGGTGCGAGCTTGCCCGGTTCAACTCCGATCACTTGCCGGTAGGTCGCAACCGAAGCCTTGTAGGTCGCTTCCGCGCTGAGCACTTGCGAGCGCCCGGATGCCAGCCGCGATTCCGATTGCGCAACGTCCGTGCGCGTCACCTCGCCGACATTGAAGCGATCGCGCGTCTGCCGCAGTTGTTCCTGCAACACCTCGACGTTGCGGCGCTGCAGATCCAGGATCGCGCCATCGCGCAACAAATTCATGTAGGCTGTGACCGCATTGAGCAGCACCGTCTGCTCGCTCACCCGCAAGGTCTCGCGTGCGGACTGCACCTGGCTCTCCGCCTGGCGCGTGCGGTTGGCGGTCTGAAAACCGTTGTAAAGTGTCTGTGTCGCCGTGATGCCGAAATTGCTCGGCGTCATGTTGCCCGACAGCTGCGTGTAGGTGGCACCAAAAGTCGAAGAGCGCGTTGTCGTGTCCCAATATTGCTGGCCGATCGAGCCGTTCGCCGTCACCTTCGGCCGATAACCCGACAACGCCTGCGGCACATTTTCGTCGGTCACGCGCACCGAGGCGCGCTGCGAATTGAGCGTCGGGTTGTTCTGGTAGGCCTGGATAATTGCCCCTTCCAGGCTGTCGGCATGGGCTCCCACGGGCGCAAACGGCCACGCGGCGCAAACGACCGTGCCGACCGCAAGCCCCCTAACCCAATTCTTACGGCCCCACCCCGTCATTCCAAATCCTGTCCCCCGCGCCTCCGGCATGGTGCCAGATTCGCGCCTAAACCACGAACCGGAACCATAGGCGCCCCGGCCCGCCCTTAAAACCCCCCGGCCGCCCTTCCGCGCAAGATCTGGGCGAACTGGGGCATTTTCGCAACGCTCGGAACACCCCGCAATCAAAAAGCGAAAGCCGGCACCTTTGCAAAGCCCGGCAATAATGGGCCATTGGCGTCGAATATCGGGCGTCCACCCAGCTCGTCCCCACTCCTGCAGTAAAGCATCGCCTTGGTGCCGGGCCCGCTGCCGAGGATACAGACCAGACGGCCCCCGTCCTTGAGCTGGGGCAAGAAAGCCTGAGGCGCGATCTCGGTCGCGCCCTCAAGAAGGATGGCGTCATATGGCGCGCCTTGCGGCCAGCCGGCCGTCAGCGGCCCGCTCACCATTTTCACATTGGGTTGAGCGGCAAGCGCCGCGCGCGCTGTTTGCGCAAGGCCGCTGTCCTCCTCAAGGGCGACAACCTGCCCGGCGACGCGGGCAAGTACCGCAGCCGTGTAGCCGGTGGCACAGCCGACATCCAACACCCGGTCGGTCGACGCGAGGTCGGCCGCCTGAATCAACTTGGCGAGGACCATCGGCTTGAGCAGCCGGCGGGATCCCTTCCCGCCAACGGATAGATCAAGATCGAGATAAGCAAGACCGGCGGATGCGGGCGGCACGAATCTCTCACGCGGCGTTTCCAACATCGCGTCCAGAATTCGGAGATCGGTCACGTCGGCGGTGCGGACCTGGCCGTCCACCATATGACGGCGCGCAGTAGCGAAATCGGTCATCGCGGTCCTCAACCTGAAGCGCTGCAGGCTGGTTCTTGTGCGGCAATGGGGTGCAAAACGCAAGGTTCGGCTTGCGATTGTCGTAAGGCTTTCGCTCCTATATAGGCTGGGGCTGAAACCGACGCCTTTTTCCCCGTGATTGGCCACGTGGCGGAGTGGTTACGCAGCGGACTGCAAATCCGCGTACCCCGGTTCAATTCCGGGCGTGGCCTCCAACCTGCGCTCCTCGCGCTTTGCAAAGCGGGCGGGCTTTGTTATAGGCCCGATGTAAATCCCGACTTATTCCCTGGTAGCTCAGCGGTAGAGCGTTCGACTGTTAATCGAAATGTCGCTGGTTCGATCCCAGCCCAGGGAGCCAATTCATCACCGATTTGCAGGGAATCCGCCATGGATGGCGGGATTTTTTTGACGCGCCCTCCAGCCTGTGTGACCGGCAACACAGCGGATGCGAACCGGAACGCCTATTCTCACCATCGGCAAGACCAAAACCTGCCCAAGGGAGATGAACGATGCTCGGACTAGAACTCATCGCATTACCTCTCCTGGCCGCGTGCTTCACCGCCATGCAATTCGGTTGGCTGGTGGACTCGGCCAAGATCTGAAAATCACCGACGACATTTTTCGGAGTCACGCTATGGGCGTGCTTCTCATCAAGTGCCCTAATACCGGGAGGCAATTTTCGACCGGAATTTATGTTGATGCGGAAACCTTGGCGCGCGTGCCCCAGGAATTCACCCGCACGCGTTGCCCATATTGCAAATCAGACCATCCGTGGCTGCCCCGCGAAGCAACTTTGGTTGACGCGATCCCATCCGCCGATTGGATCGAAAATCAAACTTAGGCCTGTCCGAAGCTAAGCCGCTCCCTGCCGCACAACGAACCGTTTGCCGCCGTCAGCCCGAGCGGCGCAAACATCTCCAAATATGAATTTCTCCAAGACGTCTCGAAGAGGCCGCGATGAGGTCGACAGGCTGCCGATCCGCTTTTAGTGTAGGCTATCCCTCACAAGTCATCATGACACCCCTCACCAGCCCGCTCACGACCGACCTCTACGAACTCAACATGGTCCAGGCCTATCTGGATCGCGGCGAGGACAAGGAGGCCGTGTTCGAATTTTTCGTCCGGCGGCTTCCTGAGCGGCGCGGTTTTCTGCTCGCGGCCGGCCTTGAGGATGCACTCACTTATTTAGAGACCTTGCGTTTTTCGAGCGGCGAAATCGATTGGCTAAAAAGAACAAAGCGTTTTCGCAATAATCTGATCGACTATCTTGCCGGTTTGCGCTTCACCGGAGACGTTCATGCAATTCCGGAAGGCAC
>JBATYN010000023.1:0-26638 GCA_049674125.1 Pseudolabrys sp.
ATTGCGAAGCCCGCGAGTCCGGAGGTCAGGCCGCCTAAAAATGACGCCAAGAGAAAAATCGCCAGAACCATACCATCCATCGGTTGCTCCAAAGTGAAAATGATCAGCGCTTGGATAGACGGCGTCGCATCCGACGGGGAGGCCGCGGAGACCCCGAACATTGCAGTTTGGCGATCGGCGGCGCGCAATGCGCCGGGATCGAATTGCGGAACTGTCTGGTGAGTTAGCTAGCTTGCGTCGAGCATAAGTCCCCTCCGTAAACGAAGGAGACGGTGCTTGGGCTCGCAAGCCTTGGAAATGCAGGGCGACCGTCGCAGGCCCCACAACGGAGTGTTTACATCACCTCGTCAGGTCCTACAAGGCCAGTCGCATTACGCACTTGCATTTTCACCACTCGCCACGGGACGCCGCCTTCGCTAGTTTTTATGTGGGAGGTGTCCATGGCCAACAAAATCGATCTCAGCACACGCAATGCAATCGTCACCGGTGGTGCACAAGGCATCGGCCGCGCAATTGTCGAGCGATTCCTGGATTCTGGTGCGGCAGTTGCGATCTGGGATCGGGATATTGATCTTGCGCAAAAGACAGCAGCGGAATTGCAAAAGCGCGGCCGCCTCGAGCCGTTCGCGGTCGATGTCACCAATTACTCCGACGTCGAGCGCGTACGCGACCAAACGATCAAAGCACTCGGGCGCATCGATATCCTGGTCAACAATGCCGGCATTGCCGGGCCGAATGTGAAGACTTGGGATTATCCGCTCGATGCCTGGCGCAGCGTACTTTCGGTCAATCTCGATGGTCCGTTTCACTGTTGTCGTGCGCTGGCACCCGCAATGATCGCCCAGAATTACGGCCGTATCGTCAACATAGCCTCCATCGCCGGCAAAGAAGGCAATCCGAACGCGCCTGCCTATTCTGCCTCGAAGGCCGGGCTCATTGCGTTGACCAAATCGCTCGGCAAGGAGCTCGCATCCTATGACATCTCGGTCAATTGCATCACGCCCGCTGCCGCGAAAACTGCGATCTTTGATCAGATGACGCAAGAGCATATCGACTTCATGTTGTCGAAAATTCCGCGTGGTCGTTTCGTCACGGTGGATGAGATTGCAAGCCTTGTCGCCTTTTGCGCATCGAACGATTGCTCTTTCACGACCGGTGCGGTCTTCGACATTTCGGGTGGCCGGGCAACATATTGACCGACGTCTCCCACCAGCGCCGTCAGCGGCTCATCGGCATTTCACTAATGTGCGGAGCGGTAGCTCTGTTCGCGTGCCTCGACACCACTGCGAAGTATCTCAACACCCAGATGGATTCGCTTGAGATTGTGTGGGCGCGCTACACCAGCGCCTTCGTGCTCACGCTCTTCGTCTCCAATCCATTAACGCATCCTGACCTGCTGCGTACCCGCAGGCCGAAGCTTCAAGTCATTCGGTCTGTACTGCTTGTTCTATCAACCGCGCTGAATTTCCTGGCATTGCGCTGGCTTCAACTCGACGAAGCGCTGTCGATCATTTTCACTTTTCCTTTCATCGTCGCCATCATTTCCGGCCCGATGCTTGGCGAATGGCTTGGCTGGCGGAGATGGTCAGCGATCGCCTTCGGCTTTGCCGGAGTACTGCTCATTACGCGGCCAGGGCTCGGCGGAATGCATCCCGCCGCTTTGCTCTCACTGGCGGCAACCGTCTGCTACGGTTTCTATGCGGTGATCACGCGCATCGTCTCGCGGGTTGATTCCAACCAGACGTCATTGTTTTACGCGAATTTCATCGGCGCACTTGTCGTGCTGCCGGTTATTCCATTCGTCTGGCAGCCGCCGGCAAATTGGATTATCGCGGTCATGCTTACGATGACCGGTGTGCTCGGGAGCACCGGTCACTTTTTTCTCATCGCGGGCCACAAATTGGCGCCGGCCTCGGTGTTGTCGCCCTTCATCTATACACAGCTGATCTGGGTGGTGATCCTGGGCTATCTGGTGTTCGACCACGTGCCCACCGGCTGGACTATAGCGGGCGCGGCCATGGTTATTGGCTCGGGGCTTTACCTGCTCTATCGCGAGCGGCAGATAGGCAAATCCACAACCAGCGAAGCGGCGATCGAAGGCCCGCTGGAATAGGAGAGTTGCGGGCCCTTCAGTCTAGGGGCTAAGTTGCCGCCGCCTAACACGGATTTTGAGCTTTCGAGGATCATTTATGGCTACAGCAAAGGACCGCGCGCAGGCTAAGGGCTCCGGACTGAATGACGACATTGGTGAGCAAAAGCGGCTGGAACTGTACCGGACGCAAGTGGTGATCCGCGAGGCCGAGCAACGCGCCTATGACCTGTTCCTGCAAAACCTGGTCAAGGGAACCAGCCATCTGTCGCTCGGACAGGAAGCGATTGCCGCCGGCTTTGCCGAGGCCATGCAGAAGGGCGACTTGAGCTTTTGCACCTATCGCGGCCACGCTCACACGCTGGCGCGCGGCGTTCCCGTCGAGAAGGTACTGGGCGAGCTAATGCAGCGTGACAACGGACTGATGCGCGGCAAGGGCGGCTCGATGCATCTTACCTCGGAAGCCCATGGCGTTATGGGTTCATATGCCATCATTGGCGCGCACCTTCCGATCGCCTGCGGCGCTGCTTGGCGCGCACAATATAAAGGCGACAAAGATGTTTCCGTCTGCTTCTTCGGCGATGGCACCACCAATATTGGTGCGTTTCATGAGGCGCTCAATTTCGCCGCCGTGTGGAAATTGCCGGTCATATTCGTCTGCGAAAATAATCTCTACATGGAATACACGCCGATCGCCGATGTCACCGCTGTTCCTCATCCGGCTGCTGACCGCGCCTCTGCCTATGGTCTCGAGCGCATCGTGATCGACGGCAACGACGCCGATGAATGTTATCGCACCGCGAAGAAGGCTTTTGCCAAGGCACGCGCGGGCGATGGACCATCGCTGATCGAGTGTATGACCTACCGCCACAGCGGCCATTCGCGCGCCGATCCCGCCAAGTATCGCCCGGAAGGCGAGCTGGAAAAATGGAAACTGCGCGATCCGATCAAGGTTTATCGCGAGCGGCTGAAGCAGTTCGGCGTCAGTGATGCGACGATTGAGAAAATCGACGCAAGCGTGCGTAAGGAAGTCGACGAGGCTACCGAAATCTGCAAGGCAGCGCCGAACCCGCCGCTCGATATTCTCACCACCGATGTCTATGCCGATGGAGGCTGGGCATGGCGGAACTAAGTTATCGAGACGCGGTCATCCGAGGCATCGCGCAGGAAATGAAGCGCGACTCTGACGTTGTGTTTCTTGGCGAGGATGTGGCGAAAGCTGGCGGCGTGTTCAAGGCAACCGTCGGGCTATATGAGCAATTCGGTCCGCTGCGCGTTCGCGACACGCCCATTTCTGAGCAGGCCATACTCGGTGCCGCCATGGGCGCTGCGATGACCGGCCTGAAGCCAATTGCGGAAATCATGTTCTCGGATTTCTTCGCGGTATGCTTCGATTATATCGCCAACGAAATCCCCAAGAGCCGCTATATGTCGAACGGCCAGACAAAATGCCCGCTGGTGGTACGCACCGGCAATGGCGCGGGTTCGCGCTTCGGCGCGCAGCACAGCCAGAGCGTCGAAAACTGGTGCATGATGATTCCGGGTCTCAAGGTGGTGGCGCCCTCGTCACCGGTCGATGTCATTGGCCTGCTGGCCGCATCCGTTCGCGATCCCGATCCGGTGATTTTCCTTGAGCACAAGTCGCTTTATGCCACCAAGGGCGAGGTGCCGGACGGCGAGATCGTCGACAAACTTGGCACCGCCAAGATCGTCCGGCCCGGCAACGATGCAACAATTGTTGCCCTGGCACTCATGGTGCCGCGTGCGGTGGAGGCTGCCAACAGGCTCAAGGCAGAATACGGCATCGACTGCGAAGTCGTCGATGTACGCTCGCTGGTGCCGCTCGACACTCAAACCATTCTCGGTTCAATTGCGAAGACGCATCGGTTGTTTACCGTCGAAGAGAATCCGCGATTGTGCGGCTGGGGCGCTGAGATCGTATCGATCGCGGCGGACGAGGCCTTCTACGATCTTGATGGGCCACCGGTTCGCATCACCACGCCGCATATTCCGCTGCCGGCGGCAGACATTCTCGAAGACATCGTGCTGCCGACACCAGACCGTATCGCAGACACGGTGCGGCGGAGCTTGGGGAGTTGAATTCAATTCTGGTCATCCGGGTTTCGGCGTTTGGCGCCACCCCAGAATGACGAGTTAAGAGGTATCTCCATGTACGAAAATCTTCTCGCCAATGTTCCGACCGACCTGTGGATCGGCGGGAAATGGCGCAAGTCATCGGACAACCAGCGTTTCGATGTGATCGACCCGGCGACCGAGAAGAAAATCGCGTCGGTTGCGAGCGCCTCGGTCGAGGACGCCAAGGCCGCAATCGATGCTGCCGAGGCCGCATTTGAAGGCTGGGCCGGACACAAGCCGCGCGAGCGTGCCGAAATTCTGCGTAAGGCCTACGAGTTGATCATGCGCGACGCCGAGCGCTTCGCCAAACTGATCACGCTCGAGAATGGCAAGGCGCTGTCCGATTCGCGCGGCGAGGTTGCCTATGCGGCCGAATTCTTCCGCTGGTACGCCGAAGAGGCGGTGCGCAATATCGGGCAAATCTCGACCGCGCCGGCCTCCGGCGCGCGCATCGTCGCGCAGCACAAGCCGGCAGGAATTGCGGTCCTGGTGACGCCATGGAATTTCCCGGCCGCGATGGCGACGCGCAAGATCGGACCGGCGCTTGCCGCCGGATGCCCGGTGGTGCTCAAGCCCGCGTCCGACACACCGCTCACGATGCTGGCGTTGATGCCGGCACTGGAAGAGGCGGGCGTGCCTGCCGGCGTGGTCAATGTCGTGCCGTCGCGCCGTTCCGGCCCGATTGTGAGCGCGATGCTGCACGATCCCCGCGTGCGTGTGCTCTCGTTTACCGGCTCGACCGAAGTCGGCCGCAAGCTGTTACATGAGGCCGCCGACCAGGTTCTCAAGCCGTCCATGGAACTCGGCGGCAACGCGCCGTTCTTGGTGTTTGAGGACGCCGACATCGATGCGGCGATCGACGGCGCCATGATCGCAAAGATGCGCAACATGGGGGAGGCCTGCACGGCGGCGAACCGCTTCTACGTCCACGAGAAGGTGCACGATGAGTTCGCCCGGAAACTCACCGACAAAATGAATTCGCTGAAAATGGGCAACGGGCTTGACGACGGCATCAATCTTGGGCCGCTGGTCAACAAAGACGGCCGCGACAAGGTGATCGAACTGGTCGACGATGCCGTGAGCAAAGGCGCCAAAGTGCTGACTGGCGGTAAAACACCGGAAGGGCCGGGCTATTTTTACCCCGCGACCGTCATCACAAACGTATCCGACGACGCCAAGATGTTGAACGAGGAAATCTTTGGTCCGGTGGCTTCGATCCAGACATTCAAGACAGAAGCCGAAGCCATCAAACGGGCCAACGATACCGAATACGGTCTGGTGGCTTATCTCTTTACCAAAGATCTCAGCCGCGGCATGCGCGTTTCCGAGAAGCTCGAATTCGGCATGATCGGCCTCAACCGGGGTCTGGTCTCCGATCCTGCGGCGCCGTTCGGCGGCGTGAAGCAGTCCGGCTTGGGCCGCGAAGGGGCCCAAGAGGGCATGAAAGAATTTCAAGAGACGCAATACGTGTCGGTGACGTGGTAGGTCACGCCGGACACTTCGGGAGAATCAGTTGGACGTCCTGATGCCGCAACTCGGCGAGACCGTTGCCGAGGGCAAGATCACGAAATGGTTCAAGTCGGCCGGCGACGCAGTGAAGCCGGGCGACAACCTTTTCGAAATCGAAACCGACAAGACGTCGATGGAGGTGCCGTCGACCACAGCCGGCACGCTCACCGAAATACACTTCAATGTCGGCGAAACGGCGAAAGTCGGTGCGGTGGTCGCGGTGATTTCAGGCGCCGGGGCAAGTACGGCTTCGAGGGCTCCCGCTCGGCCTAAACCTGCATCGCCGTCAGTCCCCGTGATGTCGGCCGCGACATTCGTGCCGCCGCCACCATCCAATCGCCCCCCTATTCCGATGGACCCTTTCCGCGAGGTGCGCACACCCGAGCGCAACTTTGGTCCTGCAAAACTTGCTAGCGGCGCGGCGGTCACGCCGCTGGCACGCCGGCTTGCAGGCGAGCGCGGCATTGATCTCTCACGCGTTTCAGGTTCGGGTCCGCACGGACGCGTCGTCGCGCGTGACGTGGAAACAGCGGCGCCTCACGCCGCGCCGGCGCTCGCGGGAGGCCCAAGCGCCGCGCAGGTAAAAGCGCTTTATGAAGGCATCGACTTTGAGGAAATATCGCTCAATTCCATGCGCCGCACGATCGCAACGCGGCTTGTCGAGGCCAAGCCGTCAATCCCGCACTTCTATCTCACCGCCGACCTAGTTGCCCGGCGCCTGATTGCGATGCGTGAGGACGCGAATGCTGCTGCGCCGAAAGGCAAGGACGGCCACGCTGCATTCAAACTTTCTTTGAACGATTTCATCATCAAGGCCTGGGCGGCGGCGCTGCAGCGCATTCCGGCGGCGAATGCCGTGTGGGCAGGCGACCGTATCCTTCGATTTCGGCATTCGGATATTGGGGTCGCGGTCGCGCTCGAAGGCGGGCTCATTACACCCGTTGTGCGCAATGCCGAGTCGAAATCGCTCAGCGCAATCTCGGCGGAAATGCGCGATCTCGCAGATCGTGCGCGCCACAAAAGGCTGAAGCCGAGCGAATATCAGGGCGGCGCCAGCGCTATCTCAAATCTCGGCATGTATGGCGTGCGCGAGTTCTCGGCGATCATCAATCCGCCGCAGGCGACTATTCTCGCAGTCGGTGCAACGCGCCGCGCGCCGATCGAGGCTGCGGATGGCAGCGTGAAATTCATCAGCCAGATGTCCGTCACATTGTCGTGCGATCATCGCGTCGTGGACGGCGCGCTTGGCGCCGAGCTGCTGGGAGAATTCAAGAAATTCGTCGAGTCGCCGGTAACGGCGCTGGTTTAGCAAGGAGAATTTGAAATGGCTGGCGAAAAGCCGGATGTATTGCTGGTTGGTGCCAAGAAGCCCGTGATGATGAAGGGCCTCGAGGGCAAGGTGACGCTCCATCACTGGCTCGACGCCAAGGACAAGGCCGCCTTCGCCAAAGATATTGGTGGCAAAATCAAAGCGATCGCGATTGCCTATACGGCCAATAAGGTTGACGGAAACTTTCTTCAGCAGTTTCCCCACCTTCAGCAGGTATCAAGCTTTGGTGTCGGCTATGACCATATCGATGCAAAATGGGCGGGCGAGCACGGCATTGTCGTGACCAACACGCCGGAGGTGCTCAATGAGGAGGTCGCGGACACCGCCCTTGGCCTTCTGCTTTGCACTGTACGCGAGCTACCGCAGTCGGACCGCTATTTGCGGGCCGGCAAATGGACGGACGCGCATTATCCGCTTACCAAAGCCACGCTGCGCGATCGGACGGTCGGCATGGTCGGCATGGGCCGCATCGGCAAGGCTATTGCGCGGCGACTGGAGGCCTTTGGCCTGCCGGTTGTCTATCACAGCCGCAGTCCGCAACAGGGTGTAAACTACAAGCACTATCCCAACCTCATCGACATGGCACGTGACGTCGACACGTTGATGGTGATCGTGCCGGGAGGTGCCAGCACGAAGAATATGATCAATGCCGAGGTGCTCAAAGCGCTGGGCCCGCGTGGCGTACTGATTAACATGGCGCGCGGGTCGGTCGTCGATGAGCCGGCACTTATCGAGGCGCTAAAAAAACGCACGATCTATTCTGCCGGCCTTGATGTGTTTGCCAACGAGCCCAATGTGCCGAAAGAACTGATCGAGATGGACCACATCGCGCTCTTTCCTCATCTTGGCTCGTCGACCGAGGCGACACGGGCAGCGATGGACCAGCTTGTCGTGGATAATATTTTGGCATGGGCAGCCGGGAAGCCGCCGCTTACGCCGGTTCCGGAAACGCCTTGGCCACCGAAACGTTAGTGACGCGGTGAGCTGGCGGTGGTGCTATGGTTTGTATATGACCCGTCTTTCGATCGGTCTTGCAGCGGTTTGTTTCGCTGGCGTTGCCCTCGCGCAGCCGGCGCCGCTGGGTGAATCTGCCCAGCGGATGGTCGGCAGCTGGGAGTTTTCAAATGCCGACCGTGACCGGACTTGCACGGCCACGTTCAAGAGTGACCCGGGCCCCGCAGGTTTCAAGATCGAATTTGACGCCAACTGCGCCAACCTGTTTCCGCTGGTGCGCGATATCGCGGGCTGGAAATTCCCCGACAATGATTTGCTCTATTTGCTTGATGCGCGTGGTAAGTCGATCGTGGAATTCAGCGAAGTAGAGGACGGAATTTTTGAGGCGCCGACGCCTGGTGTTGGAGTGCTGTTCCTGCAAAATGCGGCCGCCGCCGGCGCGCCCCCAAAGCCGCCGGAACAGGTCGCTGGAAATTGGGCGGTCGTTCGTAAATCCGGTGCGCCCATCTGCGTGTTGACGCTCGCGATGGCCAAGGCCGGCGAAAACCTTGCCGTGACGGTGAAGCCTGGATGCGATGCGGCGATTGCTCGGTTAAATTTCGCGCAATGGGCCATCGATCGCGACGAGTTGATGCTGGTACCGTCGCGCGGCAGTCCATGGCGCTTCGAGGAGGTCGACAACGCGACCTGGCGCCGCGTTCCCGAAAGTGCCGACCAAATCACGCTGGTGCGGCAATAACTGTCTAGATTAGCCGCAGGCCCTTGAAACTCGCGTGGCCTTCCTTGCCAACTACGATGTGGTCGTGCACGGCAATCCCCAGTGGGCGGGCGACATCGATGATCGTCTGCGTCATCTGGATATCAGCGTGCGAGGGCGTCGGATCGCCTGATGGATGATTGTGCACGAGGATCAGCGCGGTGGCGGAAAGTTCGAGCGCGCGTTTGACGACTTCGCGCGGATAGACCGGCGTGTGATCGACGGTGCCGACCTGTTGCAATTCGTCGACAATCAGCTGGTTTCGCTTGTCGAGGAATAGAACACGGAATTGTTCCTTGTCGGCGAAGGCCATGGTGGTACGGCAATAGTCGATCACGCTCGACCACGACGAGAGGACCGGCCGCTTTTTCACCTGGCCGCGCGCTAGCCGGCTCGCTGCAGCGTGCACGATCTTGAGTTCGGTGATGGCGGCGTCGCCGATGCCTTTAATCTCGGTAAGCCGCGCCGGCGGCGCCGAAATCACTTCCGGGAACGACCCGAACGTGGCGATTAGGTTTTTCGCAAGCGGCTTCACGTCACGCTGCGGGATTGCGCGGAACAGTACCAGCTCCAACAATTCATAGTCACTCACGGCCTCGGCACCGGCCTGCCGGAAGCGTCCGCGCAGCCGCTCACGGTGCCCGTGATAGTGAGGTGGCGCCGGCCTATCTGCGCGTGTGGCCTTGTCACGTTTGTCGGTCATGAAGCTGCATTCGTGCGTATATACACGTAATAGTTGTATATCAGAAAAACACAATCTTTGGGGAATACGACGATAAATAGGAGGCGCGCGCTTTAACGTTTGTATGGCGGCTTGTGCAGTCCGGCCGGCGAAAAGGTGAAGACCTCGACATCGTCTTTGGTGACGCCGACCGTGTGCTCGAACTGAGCCGACAGCGAGCGATCACGCGTTACTGCTGTCCAGCCATCGGACAGAACTTTCACATGCGGCCGTCCAAGATTGATCATCGGCTCTACAGTGAAGAACATGCCCGGCTTCAACACGATGCCTTCGCCGGGACGGCCGACGTGCACGATGTTCGGTTCGTCGTGAAAAAGACGTCCAAGGCCGTGACCGCAGAAGTCACGCACGACGCTCATGTGTTGTGCTTCGACATAAGTCTGAATTGCGTGGCCGATATCGCCGCTCGTCGCACCCGGCCGAATGGCGGCGATACCGCGCATCATTGCCTCATGTGTGACCTCGATTAACCGTTCGGCACGGCGCGGGATTTCACCGATCGTAAACATACGACTGGAATCGCCATGCCAGCCGTTGAGGATGAGAGTCACGTCGATATTGACGATATCGCCATCCTTCAGCGGCTTGTCACCAGGAATACCGTGGCACACAACGTGGTTGAGAGACGTGCAGGTCGATTTTTTGTAGCCGCGGTACATCAATGTAGCGGGCAGGGCGCCGTGATCCATGGCGTAATCGAAAACAAGCTTGTCGATTTTTTCAGTCTGCACGCCAGGCGCAATATGTTCGATCAGCATATCAAGGCAGCGCGCCACAAGTTGGCCGGCCTCACGCATCGCCTCGAAGGCGGCGGGTCCGTGAATCTTGATCTGGCCAGTTTTTCGTAAAGGGGCGACGGCTGCGTCTACGTAGGTCATAGCTGACAATGTAAGGTTTGCGGCGCGCTATGCAAGCGAACAGATAGAGCGCGTTAATTCACTATTTTTCCACCGAGTTCGTCCTCGATATGGGCGCGCACAATGTCTTCAAAAGATACCTCGGACTTAAACCCGAGCTCACGTGCGCGCTTCGCGTCCAGCCGCTCAGCCCAACCGGAGACAATGCGTTGGACGAGTTCATCCGGCTCGCGGCGAATGCGCGCGGCTATTTTGTCGCCGGCGACACGGCGTAGTGCTTCGATCTGTTCACCGACCGTGCATGAAACACCGGGCATGGCAAGATTGATGCGTGGCCCAAGTTGCTCAGGCGTCAAACCCGCGGCGTGAATAAGAAAGCCGACTGCAGCTCGGGGGCTCGCATGCGTGTGCCGTACGCTTTCGGAGACTGGCAGAACCGCTTCCTGCCCGGCAAGCGGCTCGCGAATGATACCTGAAAAAAAGCCGGACGCAGCTTTGTTCGGCTTTCCGGGCCGGACGCATATGGTTGGCAATCGAATACCGACACCGTCGAGTAGGCCTCGCCGTGTGTAATCGGCGAGCAGCAATTCGCAAATCGCTTTCTGCGTCCCATATGACGTGAGCGGCGTGAGGTGGAAGTCATCGGGAATGGAAGTGGGAAACGGCGCGCCAAAGACCGCGATCGAGGAGGTAAAAACCACTTTCGGCGTGTAATCGGCGGCGCGGATAGCTTCCAGCAATGCGCGCGTCCCATCAAGATTGACCCGGTATCCCTTCTCGAAATCGATTTCAGCCTCACCCGAGACAACGCCGGCAAGATGAAAGATCATCTCCGGTCTGCCGCCAATAGTTTTAGCTGCGGCGCCCGGTGCGGAGAGATCGCTGGTTGAAACTTCGACCGCGCCCGCATAGCCGGTCGGTTTTTCCGGAGCCACGACGTCGATCAGTGTGAGCCGATCGATCGGTTTGCCACCAAGGCCGCCGTCTTTAACCAGCCTTGCGGTGAGCTTGCGGCCAATCATGCCCGCTGCGCCGGTAATTAGAATATGCATCACGTCCTCGCTTGCTCGCGGTCCGCAGGTTCAAAGCGGTCAATCCGGCGGAGATCCGGAAACAATGTCATCCACACTGCTGCCACAAGCAGTGAGCCCAGCCCGCCGATTACTACAGACGGCACGGCGCCGAGCCAAGCCGCGACTGCTCCGGATTCGAATTCGCCCAGCGTATTCGATGAGCCGACGAACAGATAGTTGATCGCGCTCACCCGACCCCGCTTTTCGTCCGGCGTTTCAATTTGTACCAGCGAAAAGCGGATCACGATGCTGACTGCGTCTGATGCACCAAGCATAGCGAGCGCCAGCAGCGAAAGCGGAAACCACGTCGACAGCCCGAACACAATGGTCGTGACACCAAAAATACCGACAACGGCAAACATTTTGCGGCCGATGTGCCGTTCGACCGGATACCGCGCCAGCACGAGCGATGTAATCAATGCACCAACGGCCGGTGCAGAGCGCAACAGGCCGAGGCCGACTGGGCCGACGCTGAGGATATCCCTGGCATAAATTGGAAGGAGCGCCGTTGCGCCCCCGAGGATCACCACAAACAAGTCGAGCGTAATCACGCCGAGCAGCCGGCGTCTTGTTCGGATGAATTCGAAGCCGGCAAATACCGAGGAGAATGTCGGGGGTTCACGTGGTGGCGCGGGACGTTCTGAGCGGACAAAACTCACCAAAGTGATCGAGCAGGCGAAAAACACCAGGCAAACAATACCAACCATCACGGGGCTTGCTGCATAAATCAGACCACCTAGTGCGGGACCACATATCACGGCTGTCTGGTTGGCGGACGTCCAGGCCGCGACCGCACGTGAGATTAGCGACGGGGGAACGAGCGTTGGCGCCAATGCGTGCGCCGTCGGCATTTCAAAAGCGCGCGCGCAACCGATCATGAATACCGCGGCAAACAGAAGTTCGCGTCCAAGGATGCCGGCGACCAAGGCTGCGGTCATCATTACGGCGGCCAGCGCATAGACGCCCTGGGCTGTGCGGACGATTAGACGGCGGTCGTACCGGTCGGCGGCATGTCCGATCAGCAATGTGAGCACGACCGCCGGCACGAACTGAATCAGGCCAACCAGCCCAAGATCAAAAGCGCTGTTTGTAATTTCGTAAATCTGCCAGCCGATTGTCAGGGCCAGCATTTGATAGCCCATAGTCGAGGCAAGCCGCGCCAACCAAAACAGGACGAATGGCCGTTGCTGCGACAGACGGGACGATGAAAGGGCGGAAATGTTCATCCTTTGACGCCGTTCAGCGCGCTTAGGCTAAGAATCTGCTGGCCGTCGGTGGTGAAATTATCCGGCGAAAGCCAGCGTTCAAAGTTCGCCTTGCGTATTGGCCATTCGCCGTCGAGCATGGAGAAATATGCGGTATCGCGGTTGCGTCCTTTCGCAATCATGTGCTGACGCAAGATGCCCTCGAATGTGAATCCATAGCGTAGCGCGGCACTCCGCGAGGCGGCGTTGAGCGCATTGCATTTCCATTCGTAACGCCGATAGCGAAGCGTCTCGAAAGCATAGCGTCCCAACAGGTATTGGGCCTCCGTGCCAAGGGGCGTGCGCTGCAGTGCGGGTGAATAGACGATGTGACCAACCTCGATGACGCGCATCGCCGGCTTTATTTCCATCAACGTGGCGATGCCGACGCACCGATCAACGCTGCTCATTATCGCGTATGAATAGGGATCGGTGAGTGCCGTGCGCTGATGCACCCAGCCAAAAAATTCCGTCGCGCCGGCAAATGGCCCATATTGCGACATATAGGTCCAGATCGCATCGTGGCCTTGGACCGCGTCCCACAGCGATGCTGCGTGCTCAATTCTGAGCTTTTCGATGCGGCCGTAGCGGCCGTTGAGTGCCACCGGACCGGGACATTCGGACGGCGTGGTATGGACGGGCGCGCCAAGTGGCTTCCCGAACTGCTGATGGGCGTCGTCAGTCACGATTTCGGCCGCCGTGGCAGGTCGTCGTGGAAAAACTTGTTCAATTCCGCATTCGACGTGATGCCAGCGAAACTGTCGAATTTTCCGTCTTGTGCAATCTGCCGCGCGGATTGAATGAAGGCGTGCATCGCGACCCGTGCGAGCGTGCCGCCTACACTGATACGACGAACGCCCATTGCGGCGACGTCGCTTACTGTAAAACCCATTGGCGCCGGCATCAGAAAGTTGACTGGCAACGGCGCAACCGCTTTGACCACCGTTTCGATTTGTTCACGCGTCTTGATTCCCGGTGCATAAAGGCAATCAGCACCAGCGTCTGCAAAAGCCTTCAGGCGGCGAACCGTCTCAGCCAAATCGGGGCGGCCCCGGATGAAGCCTTCAGTTCGTGCGGTGAACACCACACCGCCGCCGGCTTTGTCGATTGCGTCGCGGGCAGCGCGGACGCGTTCTACTGCCAATTCAAGTTCGTAGAGCGGATCGGCATCGTTCTCGGTGAAATCTTCGATCGACAATCCCGCAACACCCGTGTCGATGCAAAGGCGGACATTTGCAGCGACGCCTTCCGGGCTATCGGCAAAACCCCCTTCGAAATCCGCATTGACCGGGATGTCGGAGGCTTGCGCTACTTCGCGGCAATGCGCGAGCACCATGTCGAGGGTCACGTCGCCGTCGGAGTAACCAATGGAATGGGCGTAACCCGAGCTGGTCGTAGCCAGCGCCTTGAAACCGAGGCCTTGCAAATAGCGTGCGCTGCCGACATTCCAGGGATTTGGAATGACGAAACAACCACTCTCGTGTAGCGCGCGGAATGCGCGGCGTTTATCGGCGATGCTCATGACTCGGTCCTGTAAGCGCTGCAAATTCGACAATGCCTCCAACAATGGCGCGATTGCAATGTTGGCTATGACAAGCCTGTCGAGCAGTTTGATGGCGTGAAACCCCCGAGATGCCCAGTTATTCCGACACCGAGATGTGATCCCATCGGCGCTCCATTTACTTTGCGCAGCCACGCCTATCCGCTAAGCGGATGACATCACCTGTGTGTCATGGAGAATCGCCATGTCATCGCTTCAGTTAAAAGTGCTGGCTACCACGTTGATTGCGGCGTTCGTGCTGACGTCGCCGGCAGATGCCGCGAAGTCGCGCAAGCACAAAAAGGCCGCCACAGCGTCCGAGACATCGCAAGGCAAATATTGGGGGACGAACCTGTTCCCCGCAGGGCCGCTTTACTTCAGCGGCGTTTATCTCGGCGACGATCCGGACCCGAATATACGTTTTCAGATCTGGCGTGATGTCAGTGGTCGTTTCGGCGGCGATCCTTGACCTGATCACCCTCCGGGCGAAGGCTCTGACAGCGTTTGATTTTTGTCGTCTGATCGGCTGAACTGCACGCCTCAGAGGAGGCGCCGCCGCGCATATGCCGCGTATCCGGCGTCAGCGCGGGAGGAGTGCAGAAATGCTTCGTACAATCGCGGCCTTCGATCGCATCGGCGAGGAAAATGCCTTTGCCGTGCTCGCCCGGGCCAATGCGCTTGTCGCGCAAGGCCGCGACATCATCAATCTCGGCATAGGCCAGCCCGATTTCCGAACACCGGATTTCATCGTCGAGGCAGCCGTCAAGGCGCTGCGCGACGGCCATCATGGCTACACGCCAGCGAACGGTATTCCGGCGCTGCGCGAGGCGGTCGCTGCGGATCTCGCCAAGCGCTTCAAAGTCGAAGTCTCGCCTGACAATGTGATGATTATGCCGGGCGGCAAGCCGACCATGTTCATGTCAATTTTGATGTTCGGTGAGCCTGGCGCTGAAATCCTCTATCCCGATCCCGGATTTCCGATCTACCGATCGATGATCGAATTTACCGGGGCCAAGCCGGTGCCGGTGCCTATCCGTGAAGCGAATGGTTTTGCATTCTCGGCGGAAGAAACGCTCAAGCTGATCACGCCACGCACACGATTGCTCATTCTCAATTCACCGGCCAATCCAACTGGCGGCGTCACACCCAAAGCTGAAGTCGACCAGCTCGTTGCCGGGCTGGAGAAACGGCCAGACGTCGCCGTTATGTCAGACGAGATCTATGACCACATGGTTTATGACGGCGAAACGCACGTTTGTTTGCTGTCGTATCCCTCGATTCGTGACCGCCTGATTCTGCTTAATGGCTGGTCGAAGACATATGCCATGACGGGCTGGCGGCTTGGTTATGCGGTGTGGCCGGGCAAGCTCTACGACTACGCGCGAAAGCTGGCGGTGAATCTGCATTCCTGCGTCAACGCTTCGGCGCAATATGCCGGGCTTGCCGCGTTGAAAGGTTCGCAGGACGAAGTGCACAAGATGATTGCCGAATTCGACAGACGGCGGAAAGTCGTGGTCGAGGGGCTCAACAAGTTGCCCGGAGTTTCATGTGCAATCCCAAAGGGCGCCTTCTACGCTTTTCCCAATGTCAAAGGGACCGGCTGGAAGGCCAAGGCACTCGCATCATCGCTTCTGGAAGACGCCGGCGTCGCTATCATCGGCGGGCCCGATTTCGGCATACTTGGTGAGGGCTATGTGCGATTGTCCTACGCCAACTCGACCGAAAATATCTTGAAGGCGCTTGCCCGCATGGGCGATTTTCTTGCGAGCCGCAAAGCGGCTTAGCTGCAATATCGCGACGATCAAGTTATGCCCGGGAAAAATAGAATAAAGGAACAATCTATGTTGGAGCGTATGTCGAGAGACCGGGGCTTGTCCGAAGAATTGCGCATGATGCGGCAGAGTTGCCGCGATTTTGTCGACGACATTGTCCTTCCTTTCATCAAGCAGAATTGGAAGCTCGAATGGTCGATGGTTCCCGAAGAGCGATTGCCTCTGCGCATTCTTGAAGAAGCCGAAAAGATAGGGATTCGCACACTCGGAGTTCCGGAAGAATACGGCGGCGTCGAGCTCGAGAAGGGCACTGAGGTCAAGACCTTTGCCGTCGTTTCGGAAGAGATCGCCCGCGGCGACTCGGGTCTCGCCGACAAAATGGTGCAGAACTGGAAAGTATCGGTGCTGCTGCGCCAGTTCGCGCCCAAGCACTTGCAAGAGAAATGGTTCAAGCGCCTCGTCGCTGAGCCGCAGTTCCTGATGGCCCACTGTTTGACGGAGCCGCGCGGCGCTTCAGACCGCTGGCTGCCTTACAACGTGCCTGAAGCGGCCATGCAGACAAAAGCGGTCAAAATCAATGGCGGCTGGGTCATTAATGGCCGCAAGCAATTCATATCCAACGGCTACGACGCGAGCCTCTATGTCGTCTACGCCAATACCAATCCCAAAGTGGGCATGATGCAGGGCACCTCGTCGTTCCTGGTGCCGCGAGAGACAAAAGGCTTCACGGTTGCGCGCTGCAATGAGACGCTCGGCTGCCGCTTCATGAACAACGGAGAGATGGTATTCGAGGACATGTTTATCCCCGACGACCATCTCCTGGTGCAGGACAGCGCCATGGGTTCGGCCGGCGTCTATTTTCGTCCAGGCAAAATCATTCAGGCCGCAAAGAATCTGGGCGTTGGCGTGCGCGCCTTCGAGGCAACTGCGGAGTACGTGCAGAATTACGTGCAGGGTGGCCGCATCCTGATTAAGCATCAGGCGGTAGCATTACGGCTTGCCGAAATGGCAACAAAAATTGAAGCGGTGCGCGCGCTGCTCGATCGCGCGGCGCAGGCGGTCGACGAGAACGCGCCGGAAGCGGAGACTTTGGTCAACATGGCCAAGATGTTCGCTTCGGAAGAGATCATGAAGGTTGCGCAGCACGCTGTCGAATTGCATGGCGGCAACGGCATCATGCTTGATTTCGGCATCGAAAAAGTGCTGCGCGACGCCGTGATCTTCATGCATATGGACGCAACAGTCGATATCTCGAAGTTCAAAATCATCAAAAACATGTTCCCGGAGACGGCGGGCAAATACGCGGGTCCGGAGGCGTAGATAGGCTTCAGCGCCGTAGTGCGAATTGGAAGCCCACAAGGACGATCAACATGCCGACGAATTGCGCCAAGCTTGGCACTACGCCGAGCGCGAGGTAGCCGATTATTACGCCGAACATCGGCACGAGTGCGGGAAACGTTGCCGCGCGCCCGCCGCCGAGCGCGATCACCGCATGGGCGAAAAGATAAATTGGCAACGATCCGGCAATCCCGCCCTGTACGACAGCTTGCAGGAGGTTTTCGAGCAAGCTATGCCGTGCCAGTGCGCTGAGGCCGTAGACGAAAAGATAGATCGGCGCGAACACGATCAGAGAAACGGCGCCCACGGCCATGACTGCTCGTGTGCCTGGCACATTCCAAAGCCGCAGCAGTGTCCCAAATGTCGCCCAGAACAATCCGGCAGTGGCAAACAAGAGGTCGCCACCGACACCCACGCCGCCGATTGTCGCGAGCGACTCAGCGCCAAACATCAACAGGCCGGCGATGATGATCGCGCCGCCGATAATGCGTTGGGAGGTCGCCTTTTCGTGGAGCACCAGCGAGGCGAGGACAAGGCCGAACAGCGCAGCGCACGCAGGCTGAATCGTAGTGCCATGGCCGAGCGGCACCAGAATAAAGCCGCTATAGGCGAGCAGCGACTGCGGGGGGCCGGACAGGATGGTCATCGCCAATCCGCGTCCCCAGCCGATGCCGCCGAGGTCGCGCAAGCCGTCGCGGACGATCAACGGCAGCATCAACAAGCTGGACCAGAAGAAGCGATGAAACGCCAGATCGGCGGGTGAAAAACCAACCTGGATACCGTGCTTTGCAACGACGAAGCCCGCCGCCCACGCGAGGGCTGCGAGCGTACCGCACACGATCCCGACGATCACTGTCGGCCTATGAATTTTTCGAGTGCAGCCATGGGCTCCAGGAGGCTCAAGAGGCTAAAGGCGAGCAGGGTGACTTCGGTACGGCTGATACTCTAGGATCGCCCAAGAAGTCCATTTGCCAATCAACAACACTCACTTCACTGGGATGGAAAGCTCATGGCGAAGTCGCGGAAAGTAATCATTACTTGTGCTGTCACCGGGTCGATCCACACGCCGTCGATGTCGCCACATTTGCCGGTGACATCTCAGGAGATTGCTGACGCTGCCATCGGGGCGGCTGAGGCGGGCGCGGCCATCGTCCACCTCCACGCGCGCAACCCGCAGGACGGTCGTCCCGATCAGACGCCTGAGGCCTTTGCGCCGTTCCTCAAGGTGATCAAGCAGCGCTCCAATGTCGTCGTGAACATCACCACCGGCGGAGCACCGACGATGACGGCCGAAGAGCGGGTTCGCCCGGCCGCGACGTTCAAGCCCGAGGTTGCCTCACTCAATATGGGGACGATGAACTTCGGGCTTTATCCGATGATTCCGCGCTACAAGGGCAAGTTCAAACACGATTGGGAGGAGCCTTATCTCGAACGGTCGCGCGGCGGAATGTTTAAGAACACTTTTGCTGATATTGAGTACATCCTGAGCACCTGCGCGGGGAATGGCACCCGCTTCGAGATCGAGTGTTACGATATCGGTCACCTCTATACGCTACGGCATTTCCTCGATCGCGGCCTGGTAAAGCCGCCACTGTTTGTGCAATCGGTCTTCGGCATTCTTGGAGGTATCGGTCCGCATCCCGAAGATATCATCATGATGAAGCGCACCGCCGATCGACTGCTGGGCGACAACTATCATTGGTCGGTATTAGGCGCAGGCGCCAATCAGATGCGGGTCGCTGCAATGGCCGCGTCGATGGGCGGCAATGTGCGGGTCGGCATGGAGGATTCGCTATGGATCGGGGCTGGCAAGCTGGCTGAGTCCAATGCTCAGCAGGTCACCAATGTCCGCAAGATTCTCGAGGGCCTTGGGCTGGAGATTGCGGGCCCCGACGAGGCGCGGGAAATCCTCTCGCTCAAGGGCGGCGACAGGGTGGCTTTTTGACGATCTGCTAAGGCGCGGCAACGTTTCCCGTTGCTCTTGCGCGCGCGAAACCTTCCTATAGCGGGAGGAGATTCGTGCGATGGCCTCGCTTGACAGCGTCAGTCTCGCCATTTTGCTCGGCAGCCTTCTGGTCCTCGCCGGCATTTTGTCCAGCTTGATTGCATTGCGCTTCGGCGCGCCGTTGCTGCTGGTATTCCTCTTGGTCGGCATGATGGCCGGCGAGGGAGGGCCCGGCGGCATAAAGTTCGACGATGTCGGCACTGCCTATATGGTGGGTTCGATTGCGTTGGCGCTGATCCTGTTCGATGGCGGGCTGCGGACGCGCTTTGCTAGCTTTCGCAATGTTTTGGCGCCATCGGTCACGTTGGCAACCGTGGGTGTGTTGATCACGACGCTGCTCACTGCGCCAGTGGCAAAATTCGTGCTTGGGCTCGGCTGGGTCCAGGCCCTGCTGATCGGAGCGGTCGTGGCCTCGACCGACGCGGCGGCCGTGTTTTTCCTGATTAACGCCCGCGGCCTTCGCCTGCGCCCGCGTGTTCGCGGCGTATTGGAGGTGGAATCGGGGACCAACGACCCCTTCGCCATTTTTCTTGCGCTTCTTCTGGTCGAAGTGCTGCTGCGCGGCGATCAGAGTTGGTCACATGCCCTCGCGACCTTTTTGCGCGACGCCGTTCTTGGGTGCGTGATTGGCTATGTTGGTGGGCAAATCATCACATTCGTGCTGAATCGGTTGATGCTGGCGCAGGGCCTGCATGCGCCGTTTGTCGCGGTCAGTGCACTGGTCGTTTTTGCTTTTGCGAACGCGGTGCATTCGTCAGGATTTCTTGCCGTGTATCTCGCGGGTCTGGTGGTTGGCAACAAACAGACGCGTGCGCATAATTCGGTTGTCGTCTTTCTTGACGCTGTCACCTGGCTCGCGCAGATCGTGATGTTTGTACTGCTCGGCCTCCTGGCGTGGCCGCACCGGCTCGCCGATAGTCTGCACGGCTCGGTGTCGGTGGCGCTGGTGTTGATGCTGGTTGCACGGCCCGCAGCCGTATTCTTGTGTCTCGCGCCCTTCAAGTTCCAATGGCGGGAATTGCTGTTCATCTCCTGGGTGGGGTTGCGTGGCGCAGTCGGGATTTTCCTCGCGTCGATTCCCTTGCTCGTCGGTTTGCCTGTTGCGTATCTCTATTTCGATGTCGCCTTCGTCGTGGTGCTGTCATCCCTGCTGGTGCAGGGCTGGACGGTGGCGTTGGCTGCCCGCAAGCTCGATATTGCATTCGCGCGGGCCGATCCGCTTCCGCGCCGCGTCGAACTTGATTTGCCGGGCCAGCTCGCCCGCGAGATTGTTGGCTATCCGGTTCCGGCCAATAGTCCGTTCCTCCGGCGCGGCCTCATTCCGAATTGGGCGCGGCCGACATTGGTCATTCGCAAAGAGGAAATTCTCACGCCATCGGAAGCGCATCCGGTGCGCGAAGGTGACTATGTCTATCTTCTGGCACCACCGGAAAAAGCGCAGGCGCTCGACCGCTTCTTCGTCAAAATGCCGCCGCCGGCTTCGCCGGACCCGGCCTTGCTCGGCGACTTCTTTGTGCCGGGGACTGCAACGCTCGGCGCTCTTGCCGACATCTACGGGCTGCAGGTCGCTGCCGACCATACAGAAGTGACGCTCGCTGACTATTTCAGGGAGCAACTTCGGCGTCGGGTCAAAGTGGGAGATGTTGTCGAATTGGGGCCGATTGCGCTGCTCGCACACAAGGTCGAAGGCGGCCGCGCGATCACAGTCGGCCTACGATTGGCCGAGCCGGAGACACCGACCGATCTTATTGGTCACGCCGAAACGCTGTGGAAGCGTATCCAGAAATATTTTGGCTAGGCCGCGCGACGCGACAGAGCCGGAACGCGTTGTGCCAGCCACGCGCCGCCGAACAGCACTGCGGTCCAGAACTGGTCACCGAGCACGGTCTTGTCCAGGAACGGAAGCGCGGCCGCATAGCATTGCACCAGGCCCTGCCAGGTCAGCGGATACATGCCGCTGAAGGCCCAGACCGCGAAGTTCGTGGCGGCGAAGAATATCAGCGAACAAGAAACCATTGCTGCAATCACCGGGATTGCGCCCTGCCACCGGCGCGCCAGCATGCCGGCGAATGCGGGTAGCGTGATCGCGGCACAGACCACAAGCGTAACGCGCCAATCATCGTCAGCGAGTGCCACATTGCTCAGCAACACTGCAGCGAGCGGAACGACCACAGCCAGTGCCGGGATTCGCAGCATCCGCCCGGCAAACAGCGCACTCGCCGCGAACGGCCAGACGCCCGGTGCATGTGGGAGCAAGCGGGCGGCGACGTCGAAACCGATCAGAAATCCTAACAGCAGTAAGTCCATCCAAAGGTCGGTGCGGGTCTTGTTCTGCTGCATTGCTGTGAGGTCCTATGCGTCACGTTTAGCGGTTCATAGCACAACCGGGTACCGGTTTCCTACCGGCCCGAATTGCTCTGCATTCATGGGCCTAGCTTGCCCGCTTTTCAACCCATTCCGAAATAATTTCCGCCAGCTGATCGAGCCCGTCGGTGAGGGCGGCGGGGCCGGGCTGCAGGATCAAAGTGGATTTGATCTCGCGTAACCAGCCGCCGGCAACGGCGGGAACCTCGGAGAAGCCGGCGCGCGCGGCAACCTTGGCCGGCACAAATTTCTTGCCACACCAGGAGCCGACGATGATGTCCGGCCGTGCCGCGATGACGTCGCTCGCCAACACAATACGGTCTTTCGCGTTCTTGCGCACGGCAAGCTGTGGGAACACTTCAATGCCGCCTGCCGCTTCGATCAATTCCGATACCCAGGCGATGCCGGAAATCATCGGCTCATCCCATTCCTCGAAATAGATGCGCGGCCGGCGCGGCAACCGCAGCGCGCGCTCATGCACCTGATCGATATGCGCGGCAAGCGAGTCAGCCAGTGCATCGGCTTTTTCCGCGGCGCCGACCAGTGCACCAAGCGTGTGGATCATATCCAGTATTCCGGCGACATCGCGTTGATTGAAAGCGTGAACGGCAATGTTGTTGCGAATCAAGCCCGCGACAATGTCAGCCTGTAAATCAGAAAAGGTGAGGACCAGATCCGGCTTGAGCGCGAGGATTTTTGGCACGTCGGCGGAAATGAAGGCCGATACCCGTGGCTTTTCGCGCCGGACTTGTGGTGGTCGCACTGCATAACCTGATACACCGACGATACGGCGATCCTCGCCGAGAAGATAAAGTGTCTCGACGGTTTCCTCGGTCAGGCAGACGATTCGCTCGGGGGGAAACATCCGTTAGGCAAGCATATCCGCCCGTGCCGCGTCGAGCAGCTCGGGTCCACCCGTCGTCACGACCTTTCCAGCATCGAGCCACACCACGCGGCTGGCAATGCGTTTCACTTCGAAAGCGTCATGGCTGACGTAGATGATCGGCACCCGTGCCTCGTCACGCAGGCGCTCCAAATAGGGCAGGATGTCCCGTTTACGCGCGGTATCAAGTGAAGCGAGCGGCTCGTCCAGCAGCAGAAGGCGAGGGCGCGTCAGCAGAGCGCGGCCGACAGCGACCCGTTGGCGTTCGCCGCCCGAAAGCTTGCCGGGCCGGCGGTCAAGCAACCGGTTGATGTCGAGCAACTCGACCACGTGCGCGAAGGCTTTGGCATCGGCCGTCCGACCGCTCATCCAGCGGCCGAAATCGAGATTACGTTTCACTGAAAGGTGCGGGAACAGGCGGCCCTCCTGAAAGACATAGCCGACACGGCGCTGCCAGGCCGGGTGATTGATACGCGCCTTGTCGTCGAACAAAATCTCGTCGTCGATCGCGATTCGCCCCCGGTCAGGAGCAAGAAGCCCGGCAATCATGTTGATGATGCTGGTTTTGCCGGCGCCCGACGCCCCGAAAAGGGCCGTTGCGCCGCCTTCGGCTTCGAAAGCCGCGTGGAGTGCAAAATCGCCAAGCCGCATTTCGACGTCGACTGACAACATCTCAATCTCTATTTGGTTTGTGCATAGGTGCCGTCATGCGCCATGCAAGCGTGCAGTCGCGCGCCGCGCAAGCCATTCCGAAATCATCAGCGCGCCAAGCGAGATGATGACGGCGACAATGACCAGCTTCATGGCGTCGGCGTCGCCATTTGGGACTTGTGTCAATGTGTAGATTGCGGCGGAAATCGTTTGCGTTTCGCCGGGAATGTTGGAAACGAATGTGATCGTTGCGCCGAACTCACCGAGCGCGCGGGCAAACGCCAGAATCGCACCGGCGATGATGCCGGGCAGCGCCAGCGGCAGCGTAATGGTTGCAAAGGTCCAGATTGGGTTGGCACCGAGCGTAGATGCAGCGTCTTCCAGCCGGGTGTCGATCGCTTCGATTGAGAGGCGGATCGCGCGTACCATCAGCGGAAAAGCCATCACACCGCAGGCCAGCGCCGCGCCGGTCCAGCGGAACGAGAATACGATACCGAAATGGTCGGCGAGAAAAGCCCCGACCGGCGCCCGTCGGCCAAATGTGATGAGCAACAAATAGCCTGTCACCACTGGAGGTAGGACGAGTGGCAGAAGCACAATGCCATCCACGAGCGACTTGCCCCAGAAATCCTTGCGTGCCAGCAACGTCGCGATTGCGATGCCGAATGGCAGTGCGACCAGGGTCGACACCGTCGCGACCCGGAGCGACAGCTGGACCGCGGTCCAATCCTGGGGAGACAACTCGAACACGCGTCTCGATACCGCCTATGAAATCGGCTTGAGCAGGAAACTGAAGCCGTACTTTTCGAAGATCGCCTTGGCCGCACTGGAGCGCAAGAAACTGAGATATTGTGCGACGTTCGCTTTCTGGGTGTCGGCGGTCGCCGCGAGCGGGTAAGTGACAGGCGGATAAGAGCCGTCTGGGAATGTACCGATGATTTTCACCTTCGGCTCGACTTTGGCGTCGGTCTCGTAAACGATTCCAATCGGCGTCTCGCCGCGAGTAACGAAAGCGAGTGTTGCGCGCACGTTTCCAGCCTGCGCGAGCTTCGGCTCGGCTGCGGCCCATGCTCCGAGTTTTTCAAGCGCCGCCTTCGCGTAGAGCCCGGCCGGGACCGCCTTCACGTCGGCAATCGCAATGCGGCCGTCGCCAGCGAGTTTGGCAATGTCGAAACCTTGGTCAATCACAATGCGATCAAGTTTCGAATCTGCAGGTGCAATCAGCACCAACTTGTTGCCAAGGAGATTTATGCGGGTGTCGGGCTTGATCAGCTTGTGCTCGGCCACGTAGTCCATCCAACGCAGGTCGGCGGAGATGAAAACATCGGCAGGCGCGCCTTGCTCGATTTGTTTGGCCAGCGCGGAGCTTGCCTCATAACTCGCGACGACCTTGGTACCAGTCGTCTTGGTGAAGGCTGCATTGGTCTCATCAAGCGCGTTTTTCAAAGACGCGGCTGCAAATATCGTAATCTGCTCCTGTGCGATCAGCGGTTGCGGCGCGCCAGCGAGCGAGATGATAAAACCAACAATCACGAAAAGCCGTGCAGTCATGGCGGTTCTCCTGTGGGGCCTGATGGCGCCACGAATGGCTCGAGCCAGGGGATATTCGGTCGGAACCGCCGTTCCGGCGCATACGGTGCGCGTACAGCACGCCGCAAGTACGTAACCCTAGCAAGTCTTGCCGACCGGGGTAAAGTCGGCCTTTAAGACGGCGGGGGAACGCAATGACGGTCACGGCAGCCATCGAAGGTGAGTTCGATTACATCATCGTGGGCGCGGGCTCGGCTGGATGCGTATTGGTCAACCGGCTGTCGGCGGATTCCTCAAAACGCGTACTGCTGCTGGAGGCGGGCGGGAACGACAAATGGATCTGGTTTCACGTCCCGGTCGGTTATTTGTTTGCCATCGGCAATCCACGCGCCGATTGGCTACTCAAGACTGAGCCGGAGCCGGGTCTCAATGGCCGCAGCCTGAACTACCCGCGTGGCAAAGTGATTGGCGGCTCCTCGGCCATTAACGGCATGATCTACATGCTCGGCCAGGCCGGCGATTATGATCACTGGCGTCAGCTCGGCCTGCCCGGTTGGTCGTGGGACGACGTGCGGCCTTATTTTCGCAAGCACGTCGATCATTTTCTAAAAACCGAACACCATGCAGCCGGCGGCGAATGGCGGGTCGAGTATCCGCGCCTTACGTGGGAGATTCTTGACGCATTCCGTGCCGCGGCGAACCAGTATGGCATTCCTTCGGTCGAGGATTTCAATACCGGAGATAACGAGGGCATTTGTTACTTCCACGTCAACCAGAAACGCGGTCGCCGCTGGTCGGCCGCGCGTGGTTTTCTCAAGCCGGTGCTTCACCGGAAAAACCTTCAGCTCGAAACCGGTTGTCTCGTCGAGGCGCTGGAATTCAACGGGAAGCGCGTAACTGGCGTACGCTGGCGCCAAAAGGGCGACCTGCGCAGCGCGCGATGCCGTGGTGAGGTAATCCTCTCCGCCGGCGCTATCGGGTCGCCGCACATCATGATGCTTTCAGGCATCGGGCCGGCAACGCAGTTGTCGCAATTCGGCGTTCCAGTCGTGCTCGATAAACCAGGAGTCGGGGCTAATCTGCACGATCATTTGCAACTGCGCATGATCTTCAAGGTGTCGGGCGTGAAAACCTTAAATGAGACATATGCTTCGTTGTTCAACCGGCTTGGGATGGGCCTCAACTATGCCCTGCGCAGGCGCGGGCCGATGACCATGGCGCCATCGCAACTCGGCGCTTTTACCAAGTCCGACCTATCGCAGAGCAGCGCCAACATCCAGTATCATGTGCAGCCGCTGTCGCTCGACAAATTCGGTGAGCCGCTGCATCCGTTCCCCGCATTCACGGCGAGCGTCACCAATGTGCGGCCAACCAGCCGCGGGGCGCTGACGCTTAAATCAAACGATCCTTCGCAGCCGCCGGCGATCAGCCCAAACTACCTTGCGACGCCGGAGGACCGGCGCGTGGCGGCAGATTCAATCCGCGTCACGCGCAAAATCGTGAGCCAGCCGGCTCTGCAAAAATATTCTCCGGTCGAATATCTGCCTGGAACGCAGGTGCGCAGCGATGACGAATCCGGCCTCGTCAGTTCGGCCGGCGATATCGGCACAACAATTTTCCATCCTGTTGGCACTGCGCGTATGGGCCGCGATGACGATGCACGGGCGGTGGTCGATGGACGCCTGCGCGTGATCGGTATCGATTGCCTGCGTGTCGTCGACGCGTCGGTCATGCCGTCAATTACGTCCGGTAACACCAATTCGCCGACTATGATGATTGCGGAAAAAGGGGCGGCGATGATTTTGGACGATCAAAAGCGTTTATAATTGAACCGCGGATCAATGGAGGGGTGACATGAATCTCG
>JBATYN010000024.1:0-2946 GCA_049674125.1 Pseudolabrys sp.
CAATAGGACTGCGAATTTTGCAATACGGGCACTTGATAGCGCTCACGTTGACGATGAATGGCGATCGCCGCTCGTGGCGATCGCTAGGGGCGTCGGAGACTGTAAACATTACGCCGTACTTAAATACGCAGCGCTGCGAGAGGCCGGCATTGCGCCAGATGCTTTAAAGATTGTCGTAGTTGAAGTTAGATCAACTCATCAGCAACATGCCGTAGTTGCAGCTCGCATTGAAAACCGCTGGCTACTTCTTGATAACCACACGTTGACATTGATCGAAAGCTCTACCGCCCTCGATTACTACGCTCCGTTGTATGCGCTTGACGAGCACGGAGTCCGCCAATTTGCGATGCCGTTGCACCCGGCACAAATAGCCGACTCAATGCAACGTCGGGTGGGCCCACCGATCAAAAATAACTAGGGCGCCATGCGACTGACTCGCGCCGATGAATGAGAGCCTTTGGCCATTTGAGCCTTAGCCTCACGCGATACGGTATCGATATTGGAATGTCCCCTATTGGCACAAAGCGGACATTCCAGAGCCGCTGATCAATTTCCGCTTTCCGGCTAGGAGCGGACATCGCGCAGGCATTCCGGCTGGCTCGAACCCGGTCATTTGACCGATAGCTTTAGGGACTATGAGTTCCGAAAATACTCCCTATCTCATTACGGGAGTTAGTCATGTTCGACCCATCAGACCTTCTAACCCAGTTCTCGATTGCGCTGACTAATCGCGTCACCGCAGCGAAAACAGCGGTCGTGGCGATCAGGCTTCCAGCGGGCCTCCATCTGTCTGGCATGCTCTGGCGAGCGGACGTAATTGTTACGTCCGATCAGTCCCTCACGATGCGCGATGAATTCGAAGTGGTTACGGCGGGTGGATCCATTGCGAGCGCGAAAGTGGTGGGACGGGATCTGGGCACAAACATTGCCGTCGTTAAGCTCTCGCAACCTGTCTCGAGCGGCAGCATCATTCCTGGCGAAGCACAGGTCGGCGCTCTTGCCCTGGCGATTGGAGCGGATGCTAACGGCGGGGCACGTGCGAGAATTGGGGTCGTCAACGCCGTCGAACCCGAATGGTACAGCAGTCACGGTGGACGCATCGATCAACGGATCGTGCTCGATATTAATCTTGATCGAAGCGAGGAAGGTGGCCCGATATTTGACGCCGCTGGCGGCATCCTTGGGATGTCGACGCTCGGACCGCGTCGCCAGGCAATTGTCATTCCCACGGCGACCATCGAAAGGGTGGTTCCCTCGTTGCTCAGGGATGGGCATATCGCTCGCGGCTGGCTTGGCGCAGCTTTGCGCCCGGTCGCCGTGCCGGAAGCACTCGGCGATGCAGCCGGTCAGCCTAGCGGACTGATGGTGATGTCGCTCACCGACGGCGGCCCGGCAGCAACTGCCGGAATCGTGGCGGGAGACATCATCCTGAGTGTCGATAGCGCGTCGACGCATCGAATGAGGAACGTCACCGCGCGACTTGGCGCCGACAGCATCGGTCGCAAGGTTGAGCTTCGCTTTATTAGAAGTGGCGCCGTGACGTCGCGACAAGCAACGATCACAGGGCGGCCGAGCCCATGAGCGCGGCGCTCAAACCAATACCCAGTAGTCAGCTTCGCGTGGCGATACATGCGACCACTCCCTTGCGTCGCATAGCCTTAAGCAAGATTTTAGCTGACGCCGGATACGTCGTGGTTGAGGCGCAAGACGCCGCTGACGTCGTGTTGGCCGATTGCGATTGTGCTCAAATCGAAGATACACCAACGGTCGTGCTCGGGAGCGTTGGCCGCCCAGTATCTGGCTCGCTGGTGCCTGGCGCTGGCGCGCATCAGATAGACGCCGCGCTGCGTGCCGTCGCGGCCGGGTTAATTGTCCGCTCGCCTGCGGTGAAGGAAGCGGGCTTTGATCAACTCGACGAGAGTGACGTTCAAGGGCTTTTAACACCGCGTGAACTTGAGGTGCTGGGAGCTATAATGGGAGGATTCACCAACAAAACAATTGCACGACACTTGGACATCTCGCTGCACACCGTAAAGTTTCATGTCGAATCAGTTTTTAGGAAACACGGTGTTCGATGCAGGGCCGAGGCGGTCGCAAGAGCTTTAGACTCGAAACACTTTAGAACGATCAAACTTTGATCCATTTCGTTAGCGGATGCCGAAAGGGAGGATATTCATGGAGGCCGTAAAATATAAAACAGCACTGATCGTTGGTGCTGGTGAGGGCTTGAGCGCATCGTTGGCGAGGCTCTTCAACCGCGAAGGCATCCGCGTCGCATTGGCGGCCCGAAAAACTGAAAAGCTCGTTGCGCTTTGCAAAGAAACCGGTGCCACGGCCTATGCGTGCGACGCGACTAGTCTAGATGATGTAACCAGGCTACTTGCCTCGGTCGAGCGCGACTGCGGCGCGCCGGACGTTGTCGTTTATAACGCAAGCGCGCGACCTGCGCGCACGGCATTTGCGGATCTGATCCCTGCCGATGTTGCGAACGCTATCGCCGTCAGCGCGTTTGGTGGCTTTCTGGTCGCGCAACAGGCATCGCGCCGCATGCTCGCTAAGAGGCACGGCGCCATACTTTTCACCGGCGCATCAGCGAGCGTGAAAGGTTATCCGCAATCTGCAGCATTCGCGATGGGTAAGTTCGCATTGCGCGGCCTCGCACAGAGCATGGCCCGCGAATTGTCGCCGCAGGGTATCCACGTCGCACATTTCGTGATCGACGGCGGCATTCGCAGCGCAAGGCGGACTGAGCCAACAGACAAACCAGATTCGATGCTCGACCCGGATGCGATTGCCGCTAACTATTGGAACGTGTTGTGCCAGCCGCGCAGCTCCTGGACTTGGGAAATGGAAATGCGCCCCTGGGTCGAGAAATTCTAGTATTGGCACTTGGCGGACATCGCCTAGTGCACCGCACATGTCCGCTTTTGGGGGTAAAGCGGACAT
>JBATYN010000025.1:0-2396 GCA_049674125.1 Pseudolabrys sp.
ACTCACCTGCCGCGACCGCAATCGCATCGCATTGCAGAGCGACCTTCTGGGT
Source organism: Pseudolabrys sp. (assembly GCA_049674125.1). Taxonomy (GTDB): domain Bacteria; phylum Pseudomonadota; class Alphaproteobacteria; order Rhizobiales; family Xanthobacteraceae; genus Pseudolabrys. Next base: position 53 of record JBATYN010000025.1, read on the forward strand.
GCCGCAGCCTCGGGCATACGCAACCTGTTAATGCTCCGTGGCGACGACCCGAGTGCCGGCGATCAACCCGATGCCAAGGCGGTCTTCGATCTCGACCCGCGCACGCTGCTTGAAACTGCGCGACGATTGCGCGACGCCGGCGAGTTGCCGACGGGCCGAAAGGTGACCGGCCGCGCCGATTTTTTTCTCGGCAGCGCAGACAATCCGGTCGATCCGCCGCCGGGATGGAAGCCCGCCAGCCTGCAAGCCAAAATCGACGCAGGCGCGCAATTTGTGCAAACCCAATTCTGCATGGATGCCGGCGTGGTGCGCCGCTATATGGCGCGACTGACCGAGCTGGGCATGGCTGACAAGCTTTCTTTTTTAATTGGTATCGTGCCACTTCGCTCCGCCAAGTCGGCGCGCTGGATAAAGGAAAAGCTGTTCGGCGCGGTCATCCCGGACGCCCTCATTGATCGTATGGAGCGCGCGAGCGATCCGGCAGCGGAGGGCCGCCGCATTTGCATTGATCTGGTGCGGGAATTAACGGACGTGCCGCATGTCACCGGCGTCCACATCATGGCGCCCGGCAACGACGCTGCGATACCCGAGATCATCAAGGCGGCGCGAGACAGTATTACCCGTCTCGCGCCCGCTTGACCGGTCAGCTCAATGCCGACTTCACGCGATCCGGCGAGAATGGCACGCGACGAATGCGTACACCGGTCGCATCGAAAATGGCATTGGCGATTGCCGCTGCCATTGGGCGGCTTCCTGGTTCTCCGGCGCCGGTGGGTGGCTCCTCTGGCCGATTGATCAGTACGATATCGATCTTCTCTGGCATCTCGGTGATGTCGAGGATCGGGTAGGTCAGCCAATCTACGCTCGTTACGCTTTCGCGCCCGAAACGGACCTCTTCCCAGAGCGTGCGGCTGGCGCCCTGGATAACGTTACCTTCAATGCACTTCTCCAGGCCCATCGGGTTGATGATTTGCCCGCAATCGTGCGCGACCGTGAACTTGCGAGCCCAGATCTTGCCGCTGCTGCGGTCGACCTCGACCTCAGCGACAACGGCCACGACCGTGCCGTTGCGCGCCGCGTAGGAAATGCCGCGTCCGCTTACGGTGTTGCCCTTCTGGTCTTTGCGCGGTGAGACGCGTGTAACCCAGCCCGATTTCTCGGCCACCGCTTTCACCGCCGCGATATGGCGCGGATTCTTGAGATAACGCAGACGAAATTCGACCGGATCGGCACCGATCGCAGCCGCGATCTCGTCGATGAACGATTCACTCGCAAAGTGGAGCTGCGGTCCAACCGGGTCGCGCAGATGCGAAGTGCGCAGCGGCGAGGCGCGATCGAGCAAGGGCGCGATCGTTTCCCAGGAGGTGCGCTTGTTGGCGAATTCGTAGGATTCCGCTGGTACGCCGAACATGTCTTCCGACTTCAGTGGTACGCCAAGGAAGTGGCCGGCCAGCGTGCGCTCGGGCTTCGACTCGTTGGTTTGCAAATCCCAGCGCGAGAATCCCTTGGTCGAGAATTCATACGCCACGACATTATTGTTCGCGTCGACCGCGGCGCGCGCGCGGTGGACCGATGCCGGGCCTTTTGGATCCCAAGCGGTTCCCTCGTGGCGCATATATTGGACGCGTACCGGCCTGCCGATCGCTTTCGACAAAACGGCCGCATCGATGCAGGCGTCGCCGGCATCATTGCGTCCGTAGGCTCCGGCAGCCTGCATGGAGATGCCCTCCACCTTCTCGGCCGGCACACCGAGGATTGCCGCGACACCGTCGCGGCAGTAATGCGGCTTGGGCGAGCCGGTCCACACGGTGACCTTATCCGCTTGCACATCGACCACCCCGCAGCCCGGTCCCATGCTGGCATGCGACTGGAACGGCCATTCGTACTCGGCCTCAATGACCCGCGCGGCGGTGCGGAACGCCTCATCGATGTTGCCGTTTTCTTTTTCGACCACGCGGTGCCGCACCGGTGCTTGGCGGATATGGTCGTAGAGTGATGCCTGATCCGGGAACGGCGGCTGAACCGCCGACCATTCGACTTTTAGTTTTTCCGCCGCCTGGATTGCGTCCCATTCGTTGTCGGCGACGACGCCGAGGAAGCCTTTTTCCAACACCGTCTTCGCGCCAGGAATGCCCTTGATCGTGCTATCGTCCACCTTCACCGGGACGCTCCCGGCGACCGGGGGCCGGATCATACGGCCGTGCACCATGCCCGGCACTTTCATGTCGGAAACGAAGTTCTCCTGGCAGAAGACTTTCGGTGCGATGTCGTCGCGTGGACTCCGCTGGCCGACGATTCTATATTCGGAAGGCTTCTTTGGCTGTGCCTTGCCGGGGGCGAAGAG
>JBATYN010000026.1:0-6479 GCA_049674125.1 Pseudolabrys sp.
TGCCCAAAGCGACGCGACTAGCGGGACCGCGTTTTACCCGAGTTGCCTGGCAGCCGCCGATATCGTTCAAGGCAAGCGTCCAGCGGCCGATTCAGAAGATGCCGCCAGGCAGCTCCGACAAACATCAGTGTGCTTTGGGGCTGTCACCGCAATTATGAAGCTTGAGCCATTTTTCAAATCTGAATTTGCTGTGTGCCCGCCGCCCGATATGCTTTCAGACAATAAACGCGTTCTGGGCCAAATGATCCTTTCCATCGTGGCCTACCTAAAAAGCCATCCGGAACAACGCTCCAATAATTTTCACGAGACCGCAGTGACCGCCTTAATCGCCGTCTGGCCTTGTCCTAAATAAGGCTAGCTGCTGCCGTTGGGTTTCGTCCCTGGCGGCCGAAATTCTGCATCTCTTCGCATGTACGTTTCGGAGTACGCATCCCTCGTGATGCCAGATACACCTGCGATAATTGTCACGAATAAACTGCAGCCACCTTGATCTGTCCAGCGTTGCGTACCACCTCGAGCGACACGTCGGTCCCATGCCGGCGCAATCTTAGGTCTACGGCCGATTGGCCGAGTCGCAGATTGCTCAGGGTTACCTCATCGAGGAATGATGGTAGTTGCGGCTTGTGCAATACAATTTCATTGCGATCGGGGTTGAACTCAAGACCGAGAGAAGATTGCAAGAGCAGAAGTGGTGTCCCTGCGGCCCAAGCCTGAGGTGAACAGGCGACGGGATAGAGTGTCGGGCCACGTTCGCGTCCACGCTGGAAGCCGCAATAGAGTTCGGGCAGGCGCCGCAAGTCCATATAGCTTGCTGCGTCGAACAGGCCCTTGAACACGCGATCTACTGCAATCTTGTGTCCATACCGCGCAAATCCGGCCGCGATCAGTGAATTGTCGTGCGGCCAAACCGAACCATTGTGATACGACATCGGATTGTAACGGCGCTCCTCGCGGGCCACGGTACGGATTCCCCATCCGGAGAAAAAGGATGGCCGCATCAGATCGCGCATCACCGCTTCCGCACGTTCTGGCGTGGCGATCCCGCTGAATAACACCTGTCCGGCGTTCGAGGTCCGCACGCGACACGGTCGCTTCTGTCCATCCAGAGCGAGCGCATACGTGCCGAGGTCCGCGCACCAAAACGCAGATTCAAATCGTTCGGCGAGTGCCTTGGCTTGAGCCTCGAGTGTGTCGCCGCGCGCATGCTTGCCGAGCCTGTGTGCGCCGCGTGCAGCCATGTGCTTTGCCGCATAGACGTAGCCCTGTACTTCGCAGAGTGCGATCGGGCCTTGCGCGAGCGAACCATCGGCATGGAATACGGCGTCGTGTGAATCCTTCCAACCTTGATTCGCGAGTCCCGTTTCATCCGCACGGCAATACTCGACAAAGCCGTCGTGGTCGGGATCGCCCGGACCGTCAATCCAGGCTAGCGCCGCTTCGACATTAGGCCAAAGTTCTCGCAACGTTTCGACGTCACCGGTGTGCTCGACGTAAAGTCCGGCCAGCAACACAAACAATGGCGTCGCATCCACGCTGCCGTAATAGAGGCCAAACGGAATCTCGCGCAACGCCGCCATCTCACCGCCACGCATCTCGTGCGGAACTTTTCCGGGTTCGGCGTCGCTGAGCGGATCAAATGTGGTGGCCTGAAATGCGGCAAGCCGGCGCAAGACGCCCTTGGCGTTTCGCGAATCGCACCACAACATCTGCAGAGCCGTAATGATGCCATCACGGCCAAACGTGGTGGAATACCAGGGAATGCCGGCATATGGGTAAGGACCTTGCGGCGTATTGGTCGTCAGCATCGCAAGATCGGCCATCGAGCGGCATACAACCTCGTTAAAGATGTGGTTTGAGGTTGTGATCGTCGCCATGCCACGGGTTGCGGTCTGGTGCTCATGAAATGCCGCGCGGAGTCCCTTGCGAAACGGAGCGATGGGGCGGTCCTCGACGCTGCGGTCGCAGTTCACCGTCACATATATTGATCGGCATTCATTGGGTTGCAGCTCAAAGGCATAGGCTGCGAGGCTGCCGGAGAGTTGCTGCGGCATCGGATCGAACAGAATCTTGGTACGCCGGCGATTGCCGTCGAGTCCATAATAGTTCAGTGCGACCTCAGCTTTGCCGATCTCCGCGCTCGCGGCGCCACGACGCTTGCGGCGAAGTCCGCGTACCTCGAACAGGTCGGCGAAGTCGCTCGCGAAGGCGAACGAAAGCTCGACACCGAAGGAGCGCTCGCCATGGTTCTGCAAGCGCAGCCGTTGATAGACTGTGCCATTCAGAAGAAAGACCGTGCGCACGACGTGCAACATGTCCTTCGGCTGAACAAGCTTCTGATTGAGATAGATATCGGGATTGGTCAGATCGACGGTGAGGAGCGAGTTGTCGTCGCGCACGACAGAACCCAGCAGCAGAGGCTGGCTGCTGCTCAGCAGCATTTCCAGGCGAGAGAGATAGCGCGTATCGCAAAAGAAAATGCCGTCAGGTCCACCCGGCGTTGCTCCGATGTCCGCGTGGCTATCGAATACGGCAAAGCAATCGCCCTGCTTGAGCGTCCGCCGCGGCCGAGTGGAGGACCCTGTCCCTGGAATGTAGAAGGGTGTTTCCGGAACCTCCTCGACCGGCCTTGCGATCGAGCCATGGCTAAGCAACGAGAGGCCTCAGAACGTTCAAATCCTGGCCGTTTGGCGAAAGGCCAATTTCTTCCCGCTCGCGACCGGCGGAAGTCGCCAACAGCGACCGATAAATAGCGAGATAATCTTTGGCCATTCGTGTGGCAGAAAAGCGCTGTTCGAAGCGTTGTCGCACCTTTTGTCGATCGAGCGCAATAACGTCCGGCAGGGCCGCGATTGCCTCTTCCATGCTTTCGACAATAGCGCCGGTGATGCCATCTTCGACGATCTCAGGAACCGAGCCGCAGCGAAAAGCCAATACCGGGGTGCCGCAGGCCATCGCCTCAATCATGGAGAGCCCGAACGGCTCCGGCCAATCGATTGGGAACAGCAATGCCTGCGCGTCTCCCAGGAATTGTGTCTTTTGATGGTCGTTGATTTCGCCGACGAATTCAACACCGCTGCCTTTGAGCAGTGGTTCGATCTCGGTCGCGAAATAGGCCGCGTCAGCGCGGTCAACCTTGGCGGCGATCTTGAGTGGAATCCCTGACGCACGCGCTATGGCGATGGCGCGGTCGGGACGCTTTTCCGGCGAGATGCGACCGAGAAAGGCGAGGTAGCCGCCGCGTGCCTCCGTGGTGCCGTGATGCAGGCGCGCAGGGATTCCGTGGTGGACGGTTCTCGCGAAATTCGAATTGGGCACCGGACGGCGCTGCGCGTTTGAGATCGAAACCAGCGGCATGTCGTCGAAGCCCCGGTAGAGGGGGAGCAGATCTGGCAGATCCTGACGACCGTGCAACGTGGTCACAGTGCGCCCTGCGATCGGCCTGAAAAGCGGGAAATGGAATTGATCGATATGAAAGTGCAGGATGTCAAAATCGTCGGTCCGTTTGCGAACGCGATCGAGCATCAACATGTAGTAGGGTATTGTATCACGAACACTGGCGTCGAGCCGGAGCGCTTTGGGTACGCAGGGAACGAGGTCGGCTGTCGTGACTGAGTCACCACTGGCGAACAGGGTCACCTCATGGCCCAAACCCACCAGCTCTTCAGTGAGATAAGAGACGATCCGCTCAGTACCGCCGTACAGTCGTGGCGGAACGCTTTCCATCAACGGCGCAATCTGGGCGATCTTCACTTTGTCCCTTTCACAATGCCAGACTTCAATTTTCCCGTGGCCAGAATGTTCCACGCTTTTCGTATGCGTGACGTTCTGTGTGTTGGGTGCCCCGGCGCGCGGCTACCCAAATCAGCCAACACACCATATGTGGCGACGGCGAAGGCCAATAGCGAGGGCAGGCCTTGTAATTTCGGGTGTGCGCACCGGCTCTGTCGCCTTGCTTGGCACCTGCCGATAAATGCGCCCAAACTTGATCGATTGCTACGAATTACGCAGCGGAGAGTCGGATTCCCAACGCTCTGCACTATGAATTCAGTTGGCGGCGGGCGCGCTCCAGCAAAGGCAACCTCATCAGGGGCCGTCGAGCAGCATTACGCGCGCGCGCCTGGCGCGGGCTTCGGCCGGTCCAGCGTTTGAAGGCGTGGGTCAAGGAACTTACTTCCTGATAGCCGAGAAGCCATGCAACCTGCGAGATTGATAGGCCATCATCCGCCAAATAGCGCTCGGCCAGATTGCACTTCAGGTCGTCCACCACGGCTGAAAAGGTCAACCGTTCCAACGCCAACCGCCGCGCCAATGTGCGCTGACTCAGACCGAGCTGGCGTGCGATTGCGTCGAGCGTGGCGTCGCCATGCGGTAGCAAGGGCACGATAGCATTTTCCACACTGGCACGAAACGGAGTCCGCTTGCTGGGCTGACGAGCAAGCGCCTCTTCACAATACGTGATCAAGAGTTTGTTGAGGTGATGGTCTGCACTAACGATTGCCATATCTTTGACGGCGGGTGCGAACGCAACTTCATCAATGGATGCACCAAATTCAACTTTGCCGCCGAAGAATTCGACAAGTTCCGAGTGCTTGTCATCGCGGCGATGCATAAGCCGGACGCGTACCGGTACCAAACGGGTGCCCGTCAGCTGCCGGCACAAACGAACCAGCAGCACCGCAAAACACTCTATCTGATGCCGGTCCAGATGGCGGCTCACACCGACATATTCGAACCTGATGCCAATGGTTTTGCCGCCAACATATTTGAGCGACACGCCTTCATTTGCAATTCCGCTGTAGCGCGCCAGTTTCTGTAGCGCGTCACTTAATCTTTCCGATGAGGCCGAGACATAATAGAGAAAGCCGAGCTCGCGTATATCCGGTAACTCGGCAAGATGGAAACCCAAGTAGTCATCCTGTAATGCGCTGGCGACAAGATTTAAGAATCCGATTTGATCGCGCACGCTGAGCCGCAGGCCGGCGTTATTGATCTGCTGAAGCGTGATGTTGGTCTTCTTCAAGAGCGCGCGTGGGTCAATTCCGTTGGCTTTGGCGCGGGCGTAAGCCAAACGCGTTATAGTGCCATTAGCGTTGGGAAGGGTGCCGAAACGCTTTGCGTCAATACGGCCCATGAGATTACTACCCCTTCTGCCTGTCTAAGCCCAAGAGTCGATGATCGATTGCTTCCGGCTTCGGGTGGCGCACGCACACAAAGGTTTGGCAGATACTAACAAGACGCTGGCGGGAAGTCGCGCCTATCAAGTCGTTCTGCCAGCAACGACTCGTGCCGAACCTTTCATACGCTGGACGGGCAATTCGCTGCGACCGCAAGTCGCGTTGAAGCAGCGAATGGCCGCAGATCATTTAGGGCGATTGTAATGTCAAACCAGCTAAAGATCGTTGCCGTCGTCGACGACGATCCAGAAATGCGTGCGGCGATGGCGAGTCTTTTATTGTCGTTTGGATATGGCGCGGAAACGTTTGATTCCGCCGAGACGTTTCTCACATGTGCGTCGACTTGCAAGGCGGCCTGTTTAATCGTTGATATCGAGCTCGGTGACATTTCTGGCGTGGAATTAGCGCACCAATTGGCGGCCGATGGTTTCAAGTATCCGATCATTTTTATGACTGGGCTCGACGACGGACAAATCCAAACGCAAGCTGCCGCTGCCGGCGGCATTGCATACCTACGCAAGCCATTTCCGGCCACTATGTTGCTTGATGCCATCAAAAAGGCGATCGCATAGAGCGCCTTCTCAGTTGGAGTTGTCACAACATCATGGTCTCGCCGCTTGTGGCCGGTCCAATGCTTATTCTTGAGATGCGACGCGTTCGGTCTAGATGGACCTAGGTCCTATCGACCGCTTCCTGATCCCCCGGATAGCATTACCTAAAGCCTGGCCGCATCGAGAGCAGCGGGCGTTTTACAGCGCCAAGATGTTTGAGGTTCGCACCCCGTCCCCGAGGTCCCCTCGACCTCAATCACGCAAGCGCTGCGCCGCGGGTGAGCATTTCCACTCACTCGCGGCATTGTTTTTTTAACCGCGCCGGAAAACCCAAATCTGGCAAAAACCCAAGTCTGGCAAACTGACGGCATTCATCGTGGCTCATTGACGAGCCGTCAGATCGCAACGTCAAATTCAGCCGTTCTCGAGCAGTTCAAGTAGGGTAATTTACCGAAAACGGCATCCCTGCGGGTAATTCGCTCTACGGTTGCGTCTCATTGAGACACGAGGGCATCCACCTGATATGGTCTGCACCACTCCAGGGTTCATCCGGAACACTGGTCTCATGCAATGTCAGGCGCGGAATCGATTATGCCACCACGGACGTACAATGTTCTGCTGGTCTATCCGCGTTTTGCGGCAGAGACGTTTTGGAATTTTGCGGCCACGTGCAAAGTCTTTGGTGCGCGATGTCCAGCGCCTCCGCTTGGCCTGATCACAGTCGCCGCATTGCTGCCACCGTCATGGACAGTGC